>RZYB01000006.1 GCA_009930495.1 Deltaproteobacteria bacterium | reverse complement strand
CGGACCATGCGTGGGCCACCCGTGGCAAGATGCGCCAGACCACGGCCGGAAAGAGACCGATGACCATGCACCCGGCGGCTAGCAGGAGCATGCCCGCGCGCATGGTCCGGGCACATTCGTGAACCGTTGTGGCGCGGTTCGATCTGGGTGCGCCCAAAAAGATCACGCCACAGACTTTGATGAAGCAAGCCAGGGCCAGGGCCCCGGTCACGGCCAGGAGCACGACGGCTGGAATAGCGGCCACGGCCGTGTCGTTTTTGGCGATGCCCGCCTGAAAGAGGCCGGAATAGATCAGCCATTCGCTGACAAAACCGTTCAGGGGCGGCAGGCCGCAAATGGCCACGGAACCCAGGGTGAAGAGGGTCGCGGTCCAGGGCATGGCGCGCCATAGTCCTCCCAGGCGGCTCATTTCGCGCGTGCCCGTGGCGTGCAGGACCGAGCCCGCGCCCAGAAAGAGAAGGGATTTGAACAGCCCGTGGTTCCAGATATGCAGCAGCCCTCCGGCCAGGGCCAGGGCGCCCCAGGCGGGCATGCTTCGTTCGCGGGCCAGGAGCGCGAAGCCCAGACCCATGAGGATGATGCCGATGTTTTCCACGCTGTGGTAGGCGAGAAGACGTTTCAGGTCATGCTGGCCCAGGGCGAAGGCCACGCCAAGCACGGCGCTGGCGCAGCCAAGGCCGGCGATGAGCCAGTCCGCGCCCGGAGGCAGGGGCATCCAGCCGCTGAAGCGGACGAGGCCGTACACGCCAATCTTGATGGCCATGCCGGACATGAGGGCCGAGACATGGCTGGGGGCATTGGCGTGGGCCGAGGGCAGCCAGATGTGCAGGGGGAAGACGCCGGCCTTGATGCCGAATCCGACGAGGGCCAACCAGAACAGGGGGGCAAGATCCGGCCGGTGGGACAGGGAGCCCAGCTCCCAGGAGCCGGTTTGCGCGGCCAGGGCCGAGAAAAAGGCGAACAGGGCCAGGGTGCCGACGTGGGAGGCGGCCAGATAGAGCCAGCCAGCGCTCCGTGCTGTATTGTTGTTTCGCTCCAGGCTGACCAGGAAATAGGCGCTGACGGCGAAAAGCTCCCAGGCCAGGAGAAAATGCAGTCCATTTCCCGCCAGCAGAACGCCGCCCATGCCCAGGAGCATGGCGTTCCACCAGCAACGTCCGCGAGGCGCGCTTTGGGGGTGGGCTGATTGGTGCCAATAACCAAGGGAGTAAACGGACGCGGCCGAGGCCACGACGGACAAAAGAATGAGAAAAAAGGCACCCAGCGCGTCAAGATTCAGGGATATCGTCTGTCCTCCCAGGGCCACGCCGTTGGTCCAGGACCAGGAGGGTTGCCCAAGGAGTATCGAAATGCCAGCGAGCAAGGCGCACAACGCACCAGTCAGCGTGCATGCGATCCAGACTCGTGCTTTGGACGTAAACATCATGCCAGTGAGCATTCCAAGCAGGGTGCAGAGAAGCAAAAAAGAAATATTCATGGCAATGATCCGCGAAATATAACGTCTTATGAATGCGTTTTGAAAAAAAAATGTTTCTGCTGTGAACGCAGACGCTGTTTAGCAAGGCGAAAACTTGTGATCCTGTGTTCGCGTTATGCGTGTCCGAGCTCGGTATTTGTCTTTTTTGTTGTTAAAATTTAACGAATTACATTAAAAGTAAAGTCGATTTTCGTAGGTTATCGAATCCAGTCCAGTGGATATTCCTCTCGAAATAGAGTGTCAAGAATTTGAGAGAGCAAGTCGGTGCGAAGTGCCACGTCGTGGTTTTGGTCGGTTCCTGACGGATGTTGTGAAATTGTATCTGCCTGAATTATCGGTTTTTCACGCTTGGTTTTGTCGGTGGCCGGCGACGCCGGCTTGACGGGCGCGCGGCGCGGTGGGTATGGGGTGGTAAAAAGTGGTAAATAGTGGGAAAAACGTGAGGGAATATGTTTAGAGGGCATGCGCAACGAACCCAGGATCCCAAGGGACGGCTGATGCTGCCCCCGGAATTCCGTGACGAGGTTTTGGCGCAGTCCCCGGACGGCTCGCTCATGTTGACCAATTTTGACGATTGTATCGCCGCGTATCCCATGCCGGAGTGGCTGGTCATCGAGCAGAGCTTTTCCAAGCTGAACATGGCCAATCGTCGTTTCCGTGATTTTCATCGCTTTTTTATCGCCGGAGCCGTGGAGGTGATCCTGGACAAGCAGGGGCGGGTGCTCATCCCACCTCATTTGCGCAAGTACGCGGGGTTGCAAAAAGATATCATCCTGGCGGGGGTGGGGCGCAAATTCGAGATCTGGGACCGGGAGCGGTTCGAGGCCCAGCAGCAGGCCATGCAGGACAATTTTGACGAGGTCATGGACGACCTGGCCGCCAACGGTTTTGAATTGCGATTCTGATCTGGAGCCGTATGAATGAGATAGTGCAGCATGTCCCGGTCATGCGCGACGAAGTCATGGACTGGATCGCGCCCAAGCCGGGAGGACGATATCTGGACGCCACCCTGGGGTTGGGCGGCCATACCGCCCGGATCATGGAATTGACCGGCGGGCGGGCCCGCGTGCTTGGCCTGGATCGCGACGAACATGCCCTGGCTCGGGCCAAGGCCCGGTTGGCGCCATTTGGAGATGCCGTGACCTGCGTGCATTCCGCGTTTCGGTATTTCGAGGACGCCTTGGAGGAGGTGGGCTGGTCACGGGTGGATGGCGTCATCGCCGACCTGGGCGTGTCCTCCGTGCAATTGGACAGCCCGGAGCGTGGATTTTCCTTTCTTCACGACGGCCCTCTTGACATGCGCATGGATCCTGGTTCAGGCGGTGCTCCCGCCGCGAACATCGTCAACAGCGCCTCGTACGACCGGCTTCGGAAAATCATCTGGGAATATGGCGAGGAACCCATGGCTGGGCGCATCGCGCGGGCCATTGTCGCCGCCAGGGAAGAGAGTCCCATCCGGACCACCCTGGAACTGGCCCGAATCGTGGCCGCCGCCTATCCCGCCAAGCGTCGGGCCCTGGCCCGGAACCATCCGGCGACCAAGACGTTTCAAGCCCTGCGGATCGAGGTCAACGGCGAGCTGGAGGAAATCGGGCTTTTTTTGGACCGCGTCATCGACGTGCTCGCTCCGGGTGCCCGCATCGCGGTCATCTCATTTCATTCCCTGGAAGACCGCATCGTCAAGCATGCGTTTCGCCGTGAAAGCTCGGGTTGCCTGTGTCCGCCGGAATACCCCGTCTGCCAGTGCGGCCATGAAAAAAAGGTGCGTCTGCCGTTTCGCAAGCCACTGCTGCCCACCGCCGAGGAAATGCGCGTCAACAGCCGGAGTCGGAGCGCCAAGTTGCGCGTGGCCGAACGGCTTGGAGACGAGGCGTGAGCGCTGGTCGTGTCGGTTTCGTGGGCCTTGGCGCCATGTTTCTGGTGACCATCGTGCTTGGTTTGACGCTGGTGTGGGTCAATATCGAGCGGGTGGATCACGCCTACAAGCTGAAGGCCCTGGAGCGTGAGTATCAGGAGATGCTGGAACAGCATTCCAAGCTTCAGGTGGAGTTGCACTATTTGCTCGCGCCGCCAACCCTGCGCGACAGGGCGGAAAAGGCCGGACTGCGGCCTCCGGCGCGAGATCAGATCCGCATGGTGGAATAAAAAGGCATGGCCAAAAAAGAAAGCAACCTCGCCAGGGAGCGCAAGCCGCCCAAGGATCGCAGCCGGGGCAAGATTATTTTTGCCGGCGTGATTTTTGGCGTGGTGCTGATGGGGTTGTGGGCGCGTGCCTATTATGTGCAGGTGGTCAAGGGACCGGAATACGCCAAGATGGCGAACCGGCAGTACTGGGCCTCCGAGACCGTTTCCGGGAAGCGCGGCGAGATCGTGGACCGAAACGGTTTGCTTTTGGCCAAGACCATCATCACCCAGTCCGTGTACGCCCGGCCCAAGGAAATCGTCGACCGCTGGCTCACGTCCCGGGCTCTTGGAAAAATCCTTGGGACCAGCTCCAAGGATATCGGAACGGTTCTCGATCCCAAGAAGCGCTTTGTCTGGGTCGCCCGCAAGATCAGCGACGCCCAGGCCCAGGCCATCCGCGAAGAGCGCCTGCCCGGTGTTTATCTGGATGCCGAAAACTCGCGCCAGTATCCACAAGGCTACATGGCCGGCCAGCTGCTTGGTTTTGTCAATGTGGACGGTCGTGGCATCGAGGGCGTGGAACGCAGCTTCAATGATCTGCTGGCGCCTTCGTCGGCCAAGTACACGGTCCAGAAAGATGCCGCCGGGAAACGGCTTTTCAACCTCGATCGTGACGACCGCGCCTCGTTCAACGGCGAGACCCTGCGTTTGACCATCGATTCCCAGGTTCAGCTGGCCACGGAAGAGGCGCTGGAGCGTTCGGTGCTGCGCGCCCGGGGGAAATACGGCATGGCCCTGGTGGTGGAAGTGGCCACTGGCGAGATTCTGTCCTGGGCGAACTATCCGCTTTTCAATCCCAACGTGGTCAAAAAAACCGACGGGGAATGGAAAAACCGTCTGGCCGTGGACATCTTCGAGCCCGGTTCGACCATGAAGCCCATCGTGGTCGCGGCCGCGCTTCAGGAAAAGATCTGTTCGCCGGACACGAAGTACGATTGTGAACAGGGAAAATGGAAGGTTGGCGGCCGACGGATCAAGGACACGCACAAGTACGAAAAACTGACCGTCAGCGAGATCGTCCGGTATTCGAGCAATATCGGCATGGCCAAGATCGGCCTGGAATTGGGCGCGGCCAAGTATGACCGTTATCTGCAGCGGCTTGGCTTTGCCCGGCCCATGGGTTTGCCCCTGCCGGGCGAGTCCGCCGGCCTGATCCGACCCTTCGCCCAGTGGACCCAGGTGGATCTGGCCAACATGGCCTTCGGACAAGGGCTGGGCGTGACCATGCTCCAAATGGCCGAGGCGTATTTATGCCTAGCCAACGAGGGGATGCGTTTGCCGCTGCGCTTGGTGCACGAGCCTCATCCGACGCCGGAGAGCGTGCGGGTGTTCGATCCCGCCGTGGCCAGGGCCGTCATGACCATGCTGGAAGAGGTGGTGCAGATGGACGGCACCGGCACCAGGGCCCGCATTGACGGCGTGCGCGTGGCCGGCAAGACTGGCACGGCCCAAAAGGCCAGCCCCACGGGCGGGTACGGGAGCGAGTACGTGGCGTCGTTCTTCGCCATCTTTCCGGCGGACAAACCGAAATATCTGGTGTGCATGCTGGTCGACGAGCCCCAGGCCGGTCATTACGGCGGGGTTCTGGTGGCGCCCGAGGTCCGGAATGTCGGCGTGCAGCTTTTGACCTCCTCGGGCATGCTGACCGAACCCATGGAGCGGACGATGGCGCGGCCCCTGGCTCCGAATCGTTTCATGGCGTCCGTGTCGCGGGAGTGCGAGATCAAGGTCGACAACGCGACCATGCCGGACCTGAAGGGCGCCACTGTGCGTCAGGCCCTGGAGATTCTCGTTGGACGGAATATCGTGCCCGTGGTTTCCGGCCAGGGTGTTTTGGTGGAACGGCAAAAACCCGCTCCGGGCGAGAAGTGGCCGGCGGATAAAAAATGCCGGCTGTGGTTGACCCAGGAACCCAGTTAACAAGGCGTGACGATGCAACTCGATCAAATTGTGGACATGCTGGAACATGGCGCCGGGCTGTACTCCCATTCCGGGAAAGTGCGGCCTGGTGGCGTGTTCGTGGCCATGCCCGGCTCGCGGGTGGATGGCGCGCGGTTCATCGACGAGGCCGTGGCCAGGGGGGCGCGGGTCGTGGTGCACGCCCAGGGCGCTCCGGCAAGACCCGTGGAAGGGGTCTGCTTCGTCGCGGTGCCCAATCCGGCACGGACCTTGGGGGTTCTGGCCCGGACCGCCCTTGGCACCAAGGATCGCATGCCCCGGGTCGTTGGGGTGACCGGGACCAACGGCAAGACCACCATCGCCTACCTCCTGGAATATCTTTTGGCCCGCAACGGCGTGCGCGCCGGTCTCATGGGGACGATCGGATGCTCCTGGAACGGACATTTCGAGCCGGCGAGCATGACCACTCCGGATTGCCTGAGCCTGCACGGGACAATCCGGCGCATGGTTGATGACCAGGTGGAATGCGTGGTCATGGAAGTTTCTTCCCACGCCCTGGATCAGGATCGCATTGCCGGGGTTCCGGTGGATGTCGGGGTTTTTTCCAACCTGACCCAGGACCATCTCGATTACCATCGGACGATGGACGCGTATTTCGCGGCCAAGGCGCGGCTTTTTTGGGATTTAGAGCGGCGTTGCGCCAAGGGCGCGGTCAACGTGGACGATCCCCGTGGGCGCGAACTTCTGGCGGGTCGCGACGATCTTCTTGGCTATGGTTTGGACGTGCCGGCCGAGCTGCATGGGACAGTGCTCGATTCGGGCCCCCGGGGCATGCGACTGGCCATGCGGTATGCCGGACAATCCTGGGAGCTGCGGACCGGACTGGTGGGCAGGCACAACGCCTCCAACCTGTTGGCCTGCCAGGGAGCCGGTTTGCTGTTGGGGTTGACGCCCGAACAGATGCTGGTCCTGGCCGATGCGCCCGGAGCGCCAGGACGGCTGGAACGGGTTCCGAATTCCAGGCAGCTTGATATTTTCATCGACTACGCGCACACGCCCGATGCCCTGGAAAAGGTTGCGGCGGCCTTGAAAGCCATGGGCTTTGCGCGCCTGATCACGGTTTTTGGTTGTGGCGGGGATCGCGATGCGACCAAACGTCCGCTCATGGGGCAGGCCGTGGCCCGGCATGCGGACATCGCGATCTTGACCTCGGACAATCCCCGCACCGAGGACCCGGAATCGATTCTGGATCAGGTCGCTCCAGGTTTGACCGAGGCGCCCCAGGTCCTGCGCGAGGTGGACCGGCGGAAGGCCATCGGTCTGGCCATCGAGCGCATGCATCCTGGAGATGCCTTGCTCATCGCGGGCAAGGGTCACGAGGATTATCAGATCATCGGCACGACCAAGACGCATTTTTCCGACTTCGAAGTCGTGCGGGAGTATCTGGCGTGAACATGACCTTGGCCGAAATCGCCCTTGCCCTAGGTTGCTACCTCGATGCGGGTTCGTCGTCCGTCGTGACGCGGGTGCGCACGGACAGTCGCACAGTGGGCGAGGGGGATCTTTTTTTCTGTATTGTCGGCCAGAACATGGACGGTCATCAATTCGCGGCCCAGGCCGTGGCCGCCGGGGCGCGGGCCGTGGTCGCCAGCGCGCCGTTGACCGTGGACGCACCCGTGTTTCTGGTCGAGGACACCACCGTGGCCCTGGGTCGCCTGGCCCGGGCTTGGCGGGAGCGATCCACGGCCAGGGTCATCGGCGTCACCGGCTCGGCCGGCAAGACCACGGTCAAGGAGATGCTGGCCCAGGTTCTGGGCGCCGTTGGCCCGACGGCCAAGAATTTTCGCAATTTGAACAATCAGATCGGCCTGCCCTTGTCGATGCTGGAGATGACCGGGACGGAAGATTTCTGGGTTTTGGAATTGGGCATCAGCCGTCCGGGAGACATGGACGATTTGGGGCGCATCCTGGCCCCGGACGCGGCCATGGTGGTCAATATCGGTCCCTGCCATCTGGAGGGACTGGGCGATCTGGCCGGGGTGGCCCGTGAAAAATCCAGCCTGTTCGATTTTGTCCGTCCTGGGGGCTTTTGTTGCGTGAACGCCGACTATCCGCTGTTGGTTACGGAAAGCGACGGCCGCTGCCCGCGCCGGGTCCTTTTTTCCGGTGGCGGTCGGGACGTGGCCTATTCCTGTCGTCAACGCGCGGTGCATGGCGATCGGGCCGAATTTGGTCTTTGTGCCCGGGGGCGCGTCGTGAACCTGACGGTTTCGGCCAATGTCCACGTCGAGGAGAACATGGCCGCGGTGGTCGCCATGGCCATGGAACTGGGGCTGTCGCCCGAAACCATCGCCCAGGCGTTGGGTACCTACGCGCCGGTGCCCCAGCGTTTCGCCATTGCCCAGGCGGGAGCCTGGACCCTGATCGACGATACCTACAACGCCAATCCCGTGTCCATGGCCCGTTCCATCCACGAGGCGGAGCGTCTGGCCCAGGGCCGGCGGCTGGTTTTGGTGTTGGCGGACATGCGCGAGCTGGGGCCGGAGAGCGCGGCCGCGCATCGTGATCTGGGGCGGCTCATCGGACGCACGGCCTGCTCGCATTGTTTTTTTCACGGCGCGCATGCCCGCGATGTTCAGGATGGATTGGGAACCTTTTCCGGGCTGTTTCGACGGGTGGAGGATCCATCCGATGTCACGGGGGCCCTGGCCGACGTGCGCGACGCTGGCGGGGTGATGCTTTTCAAGGGGTCGCGGAGCTGCGCGATGGAACATTTTTATCAGGCCGTCGAGAGGAACTGGGCGTGATTTATCATCTGTTGTACCCCATGAGTGAGCAATTGGGGCTCTTGAACGTCTTCCGGTATATCACCTTCCGGTCGATCTATGCCATGCTCACCGCCCTGATCCTGGCCATCATCATTGGTCCGACCTTCATTGGCTGGTTGCGCAAGTTGAAATGCGGTCAGTACATCAAGGAGTGTGGCCCGGATCATCAGGGCAAGAGCGGCACCCCGACCATGGGTGGCCTGCTCTTTGGGTTTTGCATGCTGGCCAGCGTCTTTTTGTGGGGCGATTTAACAAACAAATACGTCTGGCTGACCATCATGGTTTTTGTCGGTTTCGGCGCCGTGGGCTTTGCCGATGACTATATCAAGGTGGTCCGGCGTCATAACGATGGACTGTCTCCCCGCGCCAAGCTGGCCGGGCAGTTGATCATCGCTGTCGGCGCGGCCTCGTTGCTGGTTTATTTTCCGGAGTACTCGACCCAGCTCATGGCGCCTTTTTTCAAAAATTTTCGGCCTGATTTGTCCTGGATGTATGTGCCTTTCGCCGTGTTCGTCATGATCGGCGCGTCCAACGGCGTCAATCTGACCGACGGACTGGACGGGTTGGCCATCGGACCGGCCGTGGTTTCGGCCGGTTGCTTTGCCCTGTTCATTTATGTGGCCGGCCACGTGAATCTGGCCAACTATCTGCAAGTGGCCTACGTCCCCGGGGTGGGGGAGGTGACGGTTATCTGTGGCGCCATGATCGGCGCGGGCCTTGGTTTTTTGTGGTTCAATGCGTATCCGGCCCAGGTTTTCATGGGCGATGTCGGCAGCCTGAGTATTGGCGGCACGTTGGGATTCATTGCCATCCTTTGCAAACAGGAACTCCTGTTGGTGGTCGTGGGCGGGTTGTTCGTGGTCGAGACGCTTTCGGTCATCCTGCAGGTTGGATATTTCAAGGTCAGTGGCGGCAAGCGGATTTTCCGCATGGCTCCCCTGCATCATCATTTCGAAAAGAAAGGTGTGCATGAGTCCAAGATCATTATCCGGTTCTGGATCCTGTCGCTGCTCTTGGCGGTCATGGCCCTTGGAACCTTGAAATTGCGGTAGGTTGCACATGCGCGAATTTATCCACGCGGATCAACTTCGAGGACATCGGGCCGTGGTTGTCGGCGCCGGTCGTTCGGGGCTGGCCGCCGGCCGCCTGTTGTCCCGGCTTGGCGCCTCGGTCCGCCTTTTGGAAAAAGACCCCGCCCGCGTCGCCGATCTGCCCGAGTCCGCGCAATGGGACGTGGTGACCGGCGAACATGACGCGGCGCATTTCGCGGACGCGCAGATCGTGGTCCTGAGTCCCGGCATTCCCCGGACGCGGATCGCGCCGTTGTTGTCCGCCGGCGTGCAGCTTGTCTCCGAATTGGAACTGGCCAGTTGGTTCGTGACCGAGCCCGTCGTGGCCATCACCGGCACCAACGGCAAGACCACGACCACGACGCTGATCAGCCGCATTCTGGAACGCAACGGCAAGACTGTGTTCACTGGCGGCAACATTGGCACGCCATTGTCCGAATACCTTCTGGACCACGATCAGGCCGATGTCGTGGTGCTGGAAGTGTCCAGTTTCCAGCTTCAAAATTCGCCTTCCTTTCGGCCACGGGTCGCCCTGCTGCTCAATTTTTCGTCCAATCATCTCGATTACCACGCGACCATGGACGAATATCTAGACGCCAAATTGAGCATGTTCGCCCACATGGGACCCGACGATCTGGCCATCGTGCCGCTGTCCATGAAGGAGGAATTGGAGGGCCGGGCCTTTACCCCGGCGCGGCGGGTCTATTTCGTGGCCAGCGAGCGTTTCGACTGCCCCGGCCTGCCTGGGGCGCACAACCGGGAAAACATGGAAGCGGCCTATCTGGCGTGCCGTTTTTTTGGCTTGTCCCAGGACGAGGTCCAGCACGGGATCGATGGTTTTTCTTCCCTGCCGCATCGTCTGGAAGCCGTGGCCGAGCACGCCGGAATCGTGTTTGTCGATGATTCCAAGTCCACGACCATCGATTCCCTGGGCGCGGCCCTGCGCAGTCAGGACCGCCCGGTGCGGCTGCTGGCGGGAGGCGTGTTCAAGGGGGGGGATTTGGGCGCGATTTTGCCGTTGGTCCGGGAACGGGTGCGGGGGGTGTATCTCTTTGGCCGGTCCAGGGAGGTTTTCGAGGCCGCCTGGGCCGGGGCCGGCGTGGACATGACCTGGGACGCGACCCTGGAAGACGCCGTGTTTCGGGCCGCCGACGAGGCCAAGGCCGGAGAATGCCTGCTGTTGTCCCCGGCCACGGCCAGCTTTGATTTGTTCGCCAACTACAAGGAGCGGGGCAAGGCGTTTCAACGCGCCGTGCGCGAATGGGTGGATGGACAGGCATGAAGATCACGCAGCGTGAAACCGCGCTTCCTCCCATGCACTTTGATTATGTGCTGCTGGGGGCGATAGTCGCCTTTTCGGCCTTGGGGCTGATCATGGTCATGAGCGCCAGCGGAATCATGGCCGAGAAGGTGTATGGCGACAAATACGCGCTGTTTTGGAAACAGGCGGCGTACATGCTGGTTGGATTTTTGGTGCTGATCGGGGCCATGCGGATGTCCATGAACTTTTTTTACCGCCGCCCCTATTTTTGGATCATTCTCGCCGCGGTGCTGCTTGTCCTGACCCTTGTTTCGCCCTTGGCCACCACGGCCGGCGGCGCCAGCCGGTGGCTGCGCCTCGGCCCCCTGTCCATCCAGCCCCTGGAAGTGGCCAAGGTCGCCCTGGTATTCTATTTGTCCTATTTTTTCGCCAACAAGCAGGACATGGTGCAGACCTTCAGCGTGGGATTTTTGCCCCCTATTCTGATGACGGGCGCGTTGTGTCTGCTTTTGCTCTTGCAGCCGGATTTCGGCGGTGCCATGGTCATGGCTGGGCTTTTGTTCTTGATGTGCCTGGCGGGTGGAACACGGATTATTTTTTTGGGATCGGCCGGAATGCTGGCCGCGGTCTCGGCGGTGCTCCTGGTGGTCAATTCTCCGTATCGTTTCCGGCGGTTTTTTGCATTTCTCGATCCCTTCAAGGATGCCCAGAATTCCGGCTATCAGCTTGTCCAGTCCCTCTATGGGCTGGGTTCGGGCGGCTGGCTGGGACTGGGGCTGGGGGAAGGGCGGCAGAAGCTTTTTTTCCTGCCGGAAGCCCACAATGACTTTATCGTTTCCGTATTGGGCGAGGAAATGGGTTTTGTCGGTCTGTCGCTGATTTTTGTGTTGCTTGGCGTCGTGCTGTGGCGGGCGGTGCTCATCAGTATCCGCCAGCAGGATATCCGCGACCGGATCACGGCTTTTGGCATGGGCGCGATCATCCTCATGGGCGGAGTGCTGAACGCGGGCGTGGTGCTGGGCGCCTTGCCGCCAAAGGGCGTGCCCATGCCGTTCTTGAGTTATGGTGGCAGTCATTTGCTGGCGGAATATTTTTGTGTTGGAATGTTGTTGAACCTCTCCCGGAAGGCTCGACCATGAAGCGTCTTGTTGTGACCACTGGCGGCACCGGAGGCCATATTTTCCCGGCTTTGGCCGTGGCCGAGGCCGTGCGTCAGGCCGAGCCCCAGTGCGAGATTCTGTTTGTCGGTGGCGAGCATGGGCCCGAGGGGCGGTGGGCCGCGCGGAGCGGTCTGGAGTTTGTCGCGTTGCCGGCCAGGGGTGTCTTGGGGCGGGGGTTCAGAAGCGTGGGCAGTGTCGTCTGGCTTGGCCGGAGTCTGTTCAAGGCCTGGCGGCTGATGCGGCGCTTTCGGCCGGACGTGGTCCTGGGCCTGGGCGGCTACGCGGGTTTTTCCTGCGTGCTGGCCGCGAGTTTCATGGGCATCCCCACGGCCATCCACGAACAAAACAGCGTGCCGGGCGTGACCAACCGGGTTCTGGCCCGCCGGGTTGATCGGGTCCTGGTCAGCTTCGAGGGGATGGACGCGCCGGCCTTTACCGGTCGCAATGTGGTCGTCACCGGTAATCCCATCCGGGGCAATATCCGCGTCTTGCGCGACCGCGAGCCAACCCATGGCCGTAACGTGCTCGTGGTCGGCGGCAGCCAGGGCGCGGCGGCCCTGAACCGGATCATGCTGCGCGAAATGGACAGCTTTCGCGGCCAGGGCATCCAGATTTGGCATCAGACCGGTCGCGACGATTACGAAATGGTTCGCGCCGCATACGCCGAGCACTATCCCGAAGCCCGCGTCGATGCCTTCATCGACACCATGGAAGAGGCCTACGCCTTTGCCGATCTGGTGATTTGCCGGGCCGGCGCCACGACCATCGCCGAGCTGACGGCGGCCGGAAAGCCGAGCATCCTGGTGCCTTTCCCCTATGCCACGCACGACCATCAACTTAAGAACGCCCGGTTTTTGGAAGCCGAGGGCGCGGCCATGGTGATCCAGCAAAGCTATCTGGAAGACAAGAGCCTGGCTGCGGCGGTGGGCGATTTGTTTGGCATGCCTGATCGGCTGGCCAAGATGAGTCGCGCCGCCCGGGACATGGGCAGGCCCGATGCCGGCGAGCGGGTCGTGGCGGAACTACAGTCTTTGGCCGGAACCAGAAACCGGTAATCACGAGATATATTCATGGGCATGAAATCAAAGATCAAACGCATTCATATGGTGGGCATTGGCGGCGCCGGCATGAGCGGGATCGCCGAGGTGCTTCTCAATCTTGGCTACGAGGTTTCGGGATCGGACCTGGTGACTAGCCCTGTGTCCCAACGCCTGGAGACGCTGGGCGCGAAGGTTTTTGTCGGTCACGACGCGGGAAATGTGCGTGACGCGCAGGTTTTGGTGCGGTCCTCGGCCGTGCGCGATTCCAACCCCGAATTGGCGGCGGCTCGCAAAAAGTCCATTCCCATCATTCCCCGGGCCGAGATGCTGGCCGAGCTGATGCGCCTCAAGACGGGCGTGGCCGTGGCCGGGACCCACGGCAAGACCACGACGACATCGCTTTTGGCCACGATATTCAAGGAGGCCGACCTAGACCCGACGGTCATTATCGGTGGTCGTTTGAACGCCTATGGCACCAACGCCATGCTCGGCCAGGGGAAATATCTCATCGCCGAGGCCGATGAGTCCGACGGTTCCTTTTTGTGCCTGCTGCCGCGTGTGACCATCGTGACCAACATCGACGCCGATCATCTCGATTTTTACAAGGATTTGGGTGAGATCCGGGATAGTTTTGTTGAGTTCATGAACAGCGTCCCCTTCTACGGCCTCAACGTCGTTTGCGGGGATGACCCCGGGGTGCGTTCGGTACTGGCGCGGGTGCGCCGCCCGGTGTTGACCTATGGTTTCGACGAGGGCAACGCCTTGCGCGCCGAAATAGTCAGCAGCGAGGCCGGGTCGCGTTTTCGGGTTTTCCGGGACGGCGAATTTTGGGGTGATGTGTCCCTGACCCACCCTGGCCGGCACAATGTGCTCAACGCCTTGGGAGCCATTGGCGTGGCCATCGAGGCGGGTGTGCCCAAGAAGGATATCATCGGCGGTTTGGGCGCCTTTGGCGGCGTGGGACGGCGTTTCGAGCGCAAGGGCGAGAGAGACGGCGTGTTGGTGGTCGATGATTATGGCCATCATCCCACGGAAATAGCGGCCACGTTGCAGACCGCCCGGGCCTGTTACCCGGACAGACGCTTGGTCGTGGCGTTTCAGCCCCACCGGTTCACCCGGACCCAGGCCCTGTTCGGAGAATTTTCGCGGGTTTTTGGTCCGGTGGACCAGCTGCTGTTGACGGAGATCTACCCGGCCAGCGAATCGCCCATCCCCGGGGTCAGCGGGCAGAGTCTGGCCCAGGCCGTGCGGCAGATTTCGGATACGCCGGTACGGTTTTTCGAGACCTTTGACGCCATGCGGGATGCCTTGAAAGAAATCCTGCGGCCCGGGGATTTGTTCGTGACCCTTGGGGCTGGAAGTATTTGGACAGTGGGGCAGAAGTATCTGGATGGCGAGAAATAGGACAAGCGGCGTGAACACAGCGGTCATGGGCAAGAGAATTCGCAGGAACGTTTCCCGAAGAACGGATTTGCGTCGGCCCGTGGCCAAGACCGAAGTTGTCGGAGGGCTGCTCGCCGGGGTTGGCCGGGCAGTGGGCGCGGTTTGTCGCTGGATGCTGGCCGTGATCTTCCTGATCGGGGTCAGTTCCGCGATCCTGCTGACGTACCGCTGGATCACGGAGCATGAATTTTTTTCTCTGGACAAGCTGGAAGTCAGGGGCGCCCAGCGGCTGAGTTCGGACGAAATCGCCGCCATGGGTGGTGTCGCGCCGGGCTGCAATATCCTTGGCTTGAACATCGTCGATATCCAACGACGGGTCGCGGCCTCGGAATGGATCGAAACCGTGTCCGTGACCCGCACCTTGCCGGACCAGCTGATTATCGAAGTCAAGGAAAGGACGCCTTTTTTTCTGGTCCGGCGCGATGATCGTCTTTTTTACGCGGATATCACCGGCCAGCCCATTGTCGGCGTGGGGGTGGACAAGTTCATTTCCCTGCCGCTTTTGGACAAGGAGGAGGGGGTGCCGCTTGGACCGGGATTCATGGCCCTGTTGGGGGAAATCGGCCGCAACGCCCTGCCTTTTGGCATGAGCCAGATCGCCTGGATGCGTCAGGACAGCGCCGAGCAATACAGTCTTTTTCTGGAGAGACCACGGGTTCTCGTTCAATTGGATGGCAAGGATCTGCACGCGGCCGTGACATGCTTGACCAAGCTGTGGGCCGACCTGGAACATCGGGGCGAACTGGAAATGGTCACATCCATGTTTGTCATGCCGGGTCGGGCCTGGGTCCGGCACAAGGCCGCACCGGCAGTCGAAAAAACACTCTAGAATGCGTGCCGGCCGTTTGCCGGTTGATGAGGGGAAAGATGGCCAAATCGGATTTGATCGTTGGTCTGGATATCGGGACCACCAAAATTTGTACCGTCGTGGGTGAAGTCAGCACGGACGGAGTCGATATCGTGGGCATCGGCACCAGCCCCTCCACGGGCCTGCGCAAGGGCGTGGTGGTCAACATCGAGCAGACCGTGCAGTCCATCAAGAAGGCCTTGGAGGAAGCGGAACTCATGGCCGGATGTGAAATCCGGGCGGTATACGCCGGGATCGCCGGCAGCCATATCAAGGGCTTCAACAGCCACGGCGTCATCGCGGTCAAGGGCGGCGAGGTCACGTCCCGCGATATCGAACGGGTTATCGACGCGGCCAAGGCCGTGGCCATTCCCCTGGACCGGGAGGTTATCCATATCCTGCCCCAGGAATACATTGTCGACGACCAGGCCGGCATCGCCGATCCTCTGGGCATGGCCGGGGTGCGCCTGGAAGTGAAGGTGCATATTGTCACCGGAGCGGTGACCAGCGCCCAGAATATCGTCAAATCCTGTCATAAGTCCGGCCTGGACGTCGAGGACATCGTCCTCGAGGCTTTTGCCTCGTCCAAGGCCGTGTTGACGGACGAGGAACGGGAGATTGGGGTCGCCTTGGTCGATATCGGCGGAGGCACTTCGGATTTGGCCATTTTTCATGGCAACTCCATCAAGCATACCGGGGTCATCGCCCTGGGCGGGACCAACCTGACCAACGATATCGCCTTCGGGCTGCGGACACCGACGCAGGCCGCGGAAAAAATCAAGATCAAATATGGTTGCGCCCTGGCCGAACTCGTCAACCCGGACGAGATCATCGAAGTCCCCAGCGTGGGAGGGCGCGAGCCCCGCAAATTGACTCGTCAGGTACTGGCCGAGATTTGCGAGCCGCGCATGGAAGAAATTTTGGCACTGGTGGACCAGGAATTGATCCGCTCCGGCTACAAGAAGCTGATCGGCGCGGGCGTGGTGCTCACGGGCGGCGCGTCGCGCATCGACGGCATTCAGGAACTGGCCGAGCAGGTTTTCAACCTGCCGACCAGAACGGCCTCGCCGACCGGGATTGGCGGGCTCAAGGACGTGGTGGACAGTCCCATGTACGCGACAGCGGTGGGGCTGCTTCTGTATGGCGCGGAAAAGCAGGGGCGCGACAACAAAATCCGTATTCGCGACACCAACGTCTTCCACTCCATACTGGCCCGGATGAAAAAATGGTTCGTGGACATTAGCTGAACAAAGACAGTTGGGGCGGCGAGGCCGGTTTCGATAGTTAGGGAGCAACGCATAAGCGTAGGGGGAACAGTATGGATTTCTTGGAAATCGAACGCGAAGACAACGCATTGATCAAGGTGATCGGATGCGGTGGCGGCGGCGGTAACGCTGTCAACAACATGATCAAGTCCGCCATGCAAGGCGTGACATTCATCACCGCCAACACGGACATGCAGGCCTTGAAGCATTCCAAGGCCGAGTTCAAGATCCAGCTTGGCGACAAGCTGACCAAGGGGCTGGGCGCCGGCGCCAATCCCGACGTCGGCCGTGACGCGGCCCTGGAAAGCCAGGCCCAGATCCGCGACGTGCTGGGGGATTGCGACATGGTGTTTGTCACCGCTGGCATGGGCGGCGGCACGGGTACCGGCGCGGCTCCGGTTATCGCCCAGGTGGCCAAGGACATGGGCGCCTTGACCGTGGCCGTGGTCACCAAGCCGTTCTTTTTCGAGGGCAAGCGTCGGCAGCAGCAGGCCGAGCGCGGCATCAAGGAATTGCGCGAGATCGTGGACAGCATCATCACCATCCCCAATGATCGGCTGTTGACGCTGGCGTCCAAGAAAGCCTCGTTCGTGGATATGTTGGCCAAGGCCGACGAGGTTCTTTTTCACGCCGTGAAGGGTATTTCCGACTTGATCATGGTGCCGGGCCTGATCAATCTGGACTTTGCCGATGTCAAGGCCGTCATGCAGGAGATGGGCCTGGCCATGATGGGCACGGGGATCGCGTCCGGCGACGGTCGCGCCCGCGAGGCCGCCATGAAGGCCATCACCAGCCCGTTGCTGGAAGACGTGACTATCGATGGCGCGCGGGGCGTGCTCATGAACATCACCTGTGGACCGGATTTGACCATCGAGGAAGTCAGCGAGGCGGCCGCCATCGTGCACGACGCCGCGCACGAGGACGCCAAGATTTATTTCGGCACGGTGTTCGACATGGAATGCACCGACGAAATGCGCATCACCGTGATCGCCACGGGTATTCAGGATGGTAACGCGCCAGCCGAAAAAAGCGCCAAGGTGACCACGCTCACCCCGGCCACGCCGGGTGCCAGAGGCATCGAGGATCCAGGTCGCGCGATCATCAACCGGCCGCGGCGGCCCAAGATCAACGTCAGCGAGGCCTCTGATCTGAGCGTGCCGACCTATTTGCGCAATCCGAAGAATTCCATCCAGGAGGATCGCCGTCAGGAACCGCGTCGGCCCGCGACGAGTCCCGATGACGCCGAGTTTCTGTTCGACGAGGAGGAATTCGAAATTCCCTCGTTCATCAGAATGCAGGCAGACTGATTTCGGAGCGGTCCGTCATCGTTTCCACCGTGCCTGCCTCCGACCAAATTCCCGCGTTGTTCCATGGTAGCGGCCCCCCACCCTTGAAGGAGTGGGGAGGCCGTTTGCCCGTGGCCTTGATTTTTCCCGAACGCGCCGAGCACGCCTTGTCGACCCTGGGTTGGCAGGTCGTCTACCGTTTGCTTGCAGGCCGGGACGATTTGGCCGTGGAGCGCTTTTTCTGGGACCCCTCTTCGCAGCGGCCCAAATCCGTCGATTCCGGGCGTGATCTGAGCCTTTATCCCGTTATTCTCTTCAGCCTCAATTTCGAGGGCGATTTTCCGATTGTCCTGAGCATGCTCGATGCGGCCGGGATTCCGGTGCGCGCGACAAATCGTTCCGTCTGGCCGTTGGTATTGGCCGGTGGTCCCGTGGCCTTTCTCAACCCGTTTCCGCTCTTGCCCGCCTTGGACGGAATTTTTTGCGGCGAGGCCGAGGCCGGTTTGGTCGAGGTGCTGACGCGCCTGGCCGGGGCATGGATCCATGGCCGGGACAAGGCCGAGGCCCAGGCCGCCATCGCGGCCATGGATGGCATGCTTATCCCGGGGCAAAGTCCGGAGCCGGTCCGACGTCGGATCGCTCCGGGGGCGCCGGGGGAGCTGCGTGGTCCGGCATATTCTTGCTTTGTCAGTCCAGAATCCCAGTTCCGGGACATGCTCTTGCTGGAAGTCAATCGGGGCTGTCCGTATGGATGCCGTTTTTGCGCGGCCGGAAGCATTTACAAGCCGCCGCGTCAGGCGGCCATGTCCGAGTTGCGGAATATCGTGCGTCAATGCGGACCACGCAAGGTTGGCTTGGTCGGCACGGCCTTGACGGACTGGCCGGACCTGCTCCCGTTTTTGCGCTGGCTTCAGGATGAAGGCGTGAAGTTTTCCCTGTCGTCACTGCGCGCCGATGGCCTGACCGACGAGTTTTTGGAATTTTTGCGCAAGACGGGAACCCGGTCCGTGACCTTGGCGCTGGAAGGCGCCAGCCGTCGCTTGCGCGCCGCCATGAACAAGCATTTTTCCGAGGATGCCTTTCTGGACGCGGTGGCCCGGATCAGTCGATTGCAGTTCAACACCCTCAAGCTTTACATGATCACGGGTTGGCCCGACGAGGACGAGGCGGATTGGGCCGAATTCGAAGAATTTCTGGCCCGGGTCGACGCGGCCCGCAAACAGGGGCAGGGGGGGCGCAAGCACGGCGTGGAGCTGATTTCCCTGTCCGTGAGCTGCCTGATTCCCAAGGCCTGGACTGCCTTGCAGTGGGCCGCCTTTCCCGACGAGGCGTGGTTCAGGGGGGCCATGAAGCGTTTCAAGACCGCCGTTGGACGCTTCAAGGGTATGCGCTTTTCCGGGGAAAACCCAGGGCAGGCCCGGGTGCAGGCTTTTTTGGCCAAGGGCGGCGAAGAGATTTTTCCTTTTTTGGAATTGGCCGCCGATAAGGGCTTTCCAGCGGCAATGCGGGCCCACGCGTCCTTGGTGGACGCGGTGTTGGGGCATCGGCCGGGGCGGGACGAGGTCTTTCCGTGGGAGCGGCTTGATGTGGGTGTCTCCCGCCGTTTTTTATACGGGGAATGGATCAAGTATCGCCACGCGGCCATGACCGCGCCATGTCCTCGCGCCGGATGCGACAGCTGCCGTCTATGCGGGATCGATCGCTTTCTCGCACAGCGGCAGCAGGGCTAGGTTTGCACCCAGTTCCTTGTAGAAAAAGCGGTTCCGACCATCCCGCTTGGCTTGGTAGAGGGCTTGATCCGCAGAGAAAAGCCCGGATTCGATGTGCATGTCCGATTCCGGTCTGAAGGATGAAATGCCCAGGCTGATCGTGATTCGATCGGAAATAGGCGATCCGGGGTAGGCGATATTGGCCTCGGCCATGGCGGTTTGAATTTTTTTGGCGACGCGTTCGGCTCCTTCCCGGCCCGTGTTGGGCAAAATGATCACGAATTCCTCTCCACCGTATCTGGCGACAAAATCTTCCGGCCGGCGCAGGGTGTCGCGCAGGGTGCGGGCAATGGCGCACAATGCCTGGTCTCCGGCCTGATGCCCGAAGCGGTCGTTGAATCCCTTGAAATAATCCACGTCGATCATGATCAGGGCCATGGTGCAGCGGGTGCGTTTGCACCGGCTCTTTTCCATTTCCAGAACTTCGTTGAATTTGCGCCGGTTGGGGATGCCGGTCAGGGGGTCCTGCATGACCAGGGTTTCCAGCATTTCCCGTCGGATGTGTCCGGCCTGGAGCCGGGTCGTGAGCACGAAGGCCGCGCCGATGCTCATCAGGGTCACGACGGCATAGCCAGTTTTGGCCCAAGGTGTCAGCCACCAGGGCGGCGCGATGGTGAAGGGCAGGGCCGCCGGCGGATGCGCTCCGGAAATCTCCCGCACCAGGAACGTGTAGCTCCCCGGATCGAGATGGGCGTAGGTGGCGTAGTCGCGGGACTCGCTCTGGGTCCAATCCGCGTCCACGCCTTCGAGTTTATAGACATAGCGCGGTCGGCGCAGGTGATTGAATCCGGGAGTGCCGAAGCCGAAGGTCAGATAGTTCTGGCGGTAATCAAGGTCCAGCCGCGAGGGGAGGAGGCCCCGGTTGGAGGCTGCCACGGGCTGGTCGAAGATGCGCAGATCGGAAATAATTGTTTGTGGCGTTGACGTGGCCGTCAATTTGGCCGGGTCGACCAGAAGAAGTCCCGAAGTGTGCCCGAAGACAAGGGTGCCGCCGGGAAGGATTGCCATTGGCGAGCTGGTGATGGCCTGGGCCGGGCCTTGGTTTTCGGCGACCATTTCCGTGGCGGTATCGCTGCCGGCGCGGACCACGTAAACCGCGTCCAGATTTTGGAACCAGATGTCGCCGTCGGGGCTTTCCCAAAAGGATTGCACGGAGCATATGGGCGTGTCGGATCCAAGCGTGACCGTGGCCGGCGTCAGCGTGCGGCAATCCAGGCGCAGAAGGCCTTCGACGGTTCCAACCCAAAGGTGGCCCTTCGTGTCCTTGAAAATCGATGTTGTCGGGGCCGTGCCCAAGACCCGGTCCAGGCGTGTCGCGTTGTTTCCGAGGCGGAAGATGCCCTGGGTGGATGTGATCCACGCCGTGCCATCCACGGCCGTGACCCCGGTAAAGGTTTGGCTTTTGGCGTGCAGTGTCACCGCCTCTTCCCCGGGAATCCAGGAGCAAACATGCACCTGCGCGGCCATCCAAAATCGTCCATTCGGAGCCTGGCTGACGCAGCGGAAGGTTGCTGGCAGGTTCCGTGTGTATATGGGTGGGGTTTCCACGCGGGTGATTTCTCCCGTGGGGGCGATATACAGAAAGTATTCCGACATCGAGGCAATCATGCCCTGTTGTGAATCCACGAAAAGGGCCGAGATTCTGGGGGTACGTAGGTATTGGGTCACCTCGATGCGCTCCGCGTATTCCAGGTGGATGTCACGCACCGGTTGGGATCGGTAGAGGCCGCCGGACACCGGGGCGACGTAGATGCGTCCATCCCGAGGATTGTAGGCGCAACGATTGCGTTGCAGCTTTATTCGCAGCCCGTTGTCCTGGGTGACAACGTCCAGAAAGCGCGCTCCGGGACGCAGCGCTCCAAGATAGACTCCGCTGTCCCAGACCCCGATCGCGAAAACACCTGCCTTGAGCTCGCTGATGGACGCGACGTTGGCGGGCATGTCCTGGATCTGGTCGGTCGCCGTTATGTTGTGGCGGATCAGCGTTTGATCCTCGGTGACATGGTAGAGACCGTTCTTGGTCCCGATCCAGATGTCTCCGCGACTATCTCCCAATATATCCCAAACCTGGGTCGCTGAAAATTCCGGGATTATTTTCAGGAAGGTTTCGTTGCCCGTTGTCTCCACCTTGCACAGCCCGCGGCCAAGCGGGTTGGCCCAAATTCCGCCTTTTCCGTCCATGGCCAGTTTGCGCACCGGGAGACGGTCTCCGGATTCCGAGTGGATGATCGTGGCTGCTCCGCGATCCGGCCCCAGGCGCAAAAGGCCGTGGTTGGTGCTCAACCACATGTTGCCGCGTGCGTCCTCGAGGATGTCGAAAACGGATTTGGTCTTGGTTTGATCGTCAACGGCCGGGGGAATCACGTCCAGCAGGGAAAAGGTGTCGAGAATTTCGTTGTACCGATGGAGTCCTCCATCGGCCGTGCCGACCCAGATGGTGCCCATCCTGTCCTCGGTGACGCAAAAAATCATGTCCGAGGACAGTCCCTGCCCGCCTGGACCGGCGCGATGCCATGCGGCCTTGTCCGTGAGCAGGGAATAGCTCAACAGACCGGTCGTGGTCGCGACCCAGAGCGTGTCCCGCCGATCGATGTGGATGTCGCAAATGGTCGCGTTGGCCAGATGCTCGGCCAGGGCCGGGCGGAGCTGCTGCCCATCGTGGATGTAGAGGCCGTGAATGGCGGCCATCCAGATGAAGCCATCCCGGTCCTGGATCGCTTTTATGATGCTGTTTTGGCCTTTTCTGGATTCGGAGACGGTCAGGTGTTGGACATCGAGGCTGACTTCCATGGTGGCTTCAAGCCTTGCTGGAACAAGCAGGAAAAAAACGCATAGCGCCAACACGTGGTGGACTGCTTTTAGGGCTTGAAGCTTGTGAAACATTAGGCCAATCTGCCTTGGGTTTGCCTTGGTTGCAAGACCTGGATGGAGATTTGGAATTTATTTCTTGGTTTTTTGATTATGATGCAACATATTTGAATCATGGAGGGTTCGGTATGACGTGGAGGACTTGCCTGGTGTGGGCCCAGTGCCTGCTTGTGGTGTCTGGCGCGGGCCGCGTCCTGGCCGATAATTCCACCGGCGTGTTCGCGCTGCATCCGGTCGTGGTCACGGACTCAAGCCCGCCGCCCTCGGAAGGGCGGACCGTCATCGATCGCCAGGCCTTGGAGCACCGCCCCGGCTTGCAAGGCGATGCCAACGAAGCCGTGCGGACCGCGCCGGGTGTTCAGTTCAGCGATGTGTACCGGAGCAGTGACCAAGGTGGAGAAATCGCGCCCGCCCGCATGTCCATATCCGGAGGCAGGACCTATGAAAATGTTTTTTTGATAGACGGCATGTCCGCCACGTCGCTTCTGGATCCGGATTCGGAAGCTTCGCCCACCGATACAACCAGATTGTCCGATCATCCACAGCTTTTTTATCTTTCTCCGGAATTGTTGGCCGAAGCGGCCGTGTACAGCTCGAATATTCCGGCCCGCCTGGGCGGCTTCACCGGCGGGGTGATGCAGGGCACTCTCCGGTTCCCGGATTCCTTTCTCTGGGGCACGGCGAAATACTGGACCACCAGGTCGGCCTGGACCTCCTTGCATTCCGATGACGAGGAATTCGATTCCTCGACTTCGCCACGCCTTCAACCCGAATTCGTGCGCCAGAACGGCGACTTCATGATCAACGTCCCCGTGACGGATACTGCCGCCGTGTTGGGAGCCGTGTCCGTGCGCCATTCCTCCATTCCCTTGGAGCGTGAAGCCTGTCCGGACGAGGAAAGCCGACTCGGTCTGAACACCCTGCTCAAATATGGCGCGCTGCTTCCCGACGGGGGGCGGTTCCATTTCGATTTTTTGTACGCCCCCTATCGGAGCGTGCACTACATGAACCAGCAGCGGGACAGCGAGGTCGAACTGACTCGGGATTCGTGGCGCCTGCAGGCCGGGCGCGATTGGACGCTGGGGTTTGGCGATCTGGATTTGCGTCTTGGCTACCAGGACTTCACGTCCTCGCGCGATGCCGGCAACGAGCTCAAAAGCTGGCTGAACACCGCGAGCAAAAGTTGGGGCGACGTGGATGACAAATACAGCATCGAGGGCAGTTACGGCGATTTGGAAATGACCCAGCGGACACTGTCCACGAGTCTGGATGCCCGTTTCCGGGCCATGGAATGGGCCGGCTTTCGCCATGCCCTGGCTGGTGGGCTGGATTTGGAGCATGTCAGGGGAACTTTTGAGCGATCGGAAACAGCGTATGTGTATTATTCGCCCAAGGCGTCCTCTTCGGTTTGGGACCCGACGGGTTCCCAGACGGACAGTGTCGACAAGGAGCAGTATTTTTCCAAGCGCTCCGTCTATGACGCGGACTCCGTGAGCGCGGACATGAATATCCTGGCCGTGTATGTCGAGGACGAGATCGGCATCGACCGTCTCATGCTGCGCCCTGGCGTGCGCCTGTCCTATGATGATTTTTTGGAAAACGTGAATCTATCGCCCCGTCTGGCCGCGGAATACGATCTGTTCGCCGACAAAAGCACGATTTTGATTGGCGGCCTGAATCGCTATCACGGACAAGGCCTGATGACCTATAAACTGCGCGAGGCCAGGAAGGAGTTACGGCGGGAGGAACGGAGCCCCGGGGCCGGCAACGCCGTGTATCCCGAACGTGGAGACGAGGACGGATATTGGCGGGCCAGCGACGCCTCGACGTCCAAATACCGGTTTTCGTCCCTGGACACGCCCTATTCCGACGAGGCGGTTTTGGGGTTTGATCAGAGTCTGGCTTTTGGCGCCAACGATTGGGGCCGGTTGTCCGTGCGCTGGATAAACCGATGGTACGAGGACGAGTTCGCCCGCGAACGGATCGAGGACGCGGATGGCGAATTCCGCTATATTCTGAATAATAACGGGTCATCCCGGTATCAGGGTTTGACCGGCACGTGGTCCAAGGAATGGCGGCGGCATGCCTTGGAATTGAATCTGACCGTGCAGGAAACCATCACCTCGCACGAAAGCTATGATTCCACCCTGGACGACGAGGCCCTGGATGAAAAGGTCTGGTATGATGGAGATCTGGTGGACAAAATTGATTTGCCGCGCACGAACTTCAATCGCCCCTGGGTGGCCAGCCTTGTGTACACGGCCAAGCTGCCCCTGGGTTTTTCGTTTTCCAACGTGACCTGGGCCCGGGCCGGTTATCGGGCCGTCGTCCGTGCTGACGACGACGTCACCGTCGATGGCGAGGACTACGATGTGTACGAGCGGGTCAACCGCGAACCCGTGTATACATTTGATTGGAAATTGACCTGGGACGCGCCGGTCACGGATTCACAGATTCTGACCCTGGGGCTTGAGGTCCTCAATGTGTTCGACGCGCGCATTCCCGTGGCTGATTCCGAGGACAGCTATGAATTGGGGCGGCAGTTCTGGTTGGGGATGGAGTACCGGTTTTAGCGAGCCGTCTTCAGATTGTGTAGGCCCGGCGCAGGCGCTGTTCCAGGCGGGTTGCGGCCAGGGAACAGGAAAAGGTCAGCAGAAAATAGAGCAGGGCCACGCAGGACCAGATTTCAAAGGTGTGGTAGGTGGTGGCCATGATTTGCGTTCCTTGGAAGGTCAGTTCCTGGATGGAGATCGCCGAAACGATGGCCGAGTCCTTGATGGTCGAGATGAGCTGGCCGGCCAGGGGGGGGACCGTGTTTCGCGCGGCCTGGGGCAGGATCACGAGACGGAGGAGCGTGGACTTTGGAAAGCCGAGGGCCCGGCCGGCTTCCCATTGGCCGGCGGGCACGGCCAGGATGCCGCCGCGCACGATTTCGGCGACATAGGCGCCTTCGTACAGGCCCAATGTCAGGGCGGCGCTTAGGAAGGCGTCCATCTGCCCCAGGGGACCCAGAATTGCCTCCAGCGAGGCTTGAAGCCAGGCCGGGGCATGTCGGGCTAAATTTTGGAGCCCGGCGCCGGGGATGAGTTGATCCGCCAGGAAATAGTAACACAAAAAAATCAGGACCAGCGGCGGCGTGTTGCGGCAGAGCTCAACGAAGGTCGCGCTCATGAGCCGGGGGTACGGATTGGTGCTGGTCCGCGCCAAGCCCGCCGCGATGCCGATAATCAGGGCGCATCCCGCCGACCAACAGGTCAGGCGGATGGTGGTGAGGAGTCCTTGAAGAAGCAGCCCTGGCCGTCCGTCTTCGCGGAGCAGGTACGGGCCTAGAATTTCCCAGTTCCAGCCTTGGGCCGGCCCGCGGCCATGGATGATCAGATATCCGGCCACCGCGCCGCCAAGGCAAAGCAAGACCAGGTCAAGTCTGTTCAGCCCACGGCCCGGTCGTCCCGGTCGGGCCGTCCGGGCCATGGGCATGGATGCCGGTTTGGATCTCACTTGATCTTGGTTTCCCAGTCCATGGTTCGGAACCAATAGGCGTGCCGTTCGGCCAGCCATCCCTCGGATTCCGTCACGGCTATCCAATTATCCAGGAAGTTGAGGAAATCGACATCGCCCTTGCGAATGGCGAAGCCGATGGGTTCCTTGGTGAAGGTTTCGCCGTTCAAGGGCAGATACAGGGCGTCGCGATGCCGGATGGCCTGTTGCTCGGGAAAGGGCGCCGAGGCCACCATGGCGTGGGCGCGGCCGTTCAGAACTTCCTGCAAGGCCTGGGCTTCGTCGTCGAACATGCGCAGCGTGGCGCGGGGCATGTGTTTTTTGGCCGCGGCCACCGATGTCGCGCCGGTTTTCACGGCCAGGGTTACTTCTGGCTTGTCGAAGTCGGCCAGCGTGCTCATATCGGGCGCCAGTTTGCGGCTGGCGACCATGGACATGCCAGAATACTCGTAGGGCCGGGAGAAGTTCACTTTCAGATTCCGGCTGGGGAGAATTCCCATGCCGCCAATGATGATGTCGAATTTTCCGGTCAAAAGCGCCGGGATGATGCCGGACCACTTGGTGGGCACGAATTCGACCTGAACGCCCATGTCCTGGGCCAAGCGGCGGGCCACATCGGTCTCGAAACCAATGTATTCGCCATTTTTGTCTTTCATGGCCCAGGGGACAAAGGTGTCGAAGCCCACGCGCAGCACGCCGCGTTGTTGGATGCCGTCCAGAATCCCTGGTCCGGGTTCCGCCATGGCCGTCGCGGGCATGACCATGGATACCAGAAGCAGGGCGAGGAGAAAGCGGAACATGATACCTCCCAGATTGTTGTGGTTAGGCTCGGCGCGCGGTTTCCAGACGCTTGGCCAATCCGGAGAGACTCCAGGTGGCCACCAGGTACATGCCCGCCACGGTGAACCAGATTTCAAAGCTCAGGAATGTTTCAGCCACGATGGCCTGTCCTTGCATGGTCAGATCGAAAATGGCGATGGTTGAAACCAGCGCCGAATCCTTGATGAGCGACACGCCCTGGCTGGTCAGGGGCGGCAGGCCGTGGCGCAGGGCCTGGGGCAGGATGATCCGACCATACACTGTTCCGGGGCTCATGCCCAGGCTCCAGGCTCCTTCCCATTGCCCCTTGGGCACGGCCAGGATGCCGGCGCGGATGATTTCCGAGGCATAGGCCCCCTCGAAGAGGGACAAGGCCAGAACGGCCGCGGCCAGGCGGTCGATGTCGATGATCGGCGCGACCACGAAGTAGATGAAAAAGATTTGCACCAGCAGCGGGGTGTTCCGGATCGATTCCAGATAAACACGGGCCATGGCCCGTCCCACGATGGAGTCCGACAGGCGCAGCAGGGCCGTGATCATCGCCAGTACTCCTGCCCCCACGAAGCCAAGGCTCGAGACCAGCAACGTGATCCCCGCGCCGTGGAGCAGCGGGCCGGGCGAACCGTCGGGGCGGATCAAAAAACGGGGCACCCGGTACCATTGCCAGTGATACCCGGACGCTTCGGCGCCATGGAGCACGGTCCAGACGATGGCGGTCATGGTCAGGACATATGCGAAGATCGCGCACATCGAGGAACATCGGACTCGGAAGGGGAATCGTGGGAATGTCATCGGTCATGCGTGGGCGCGGTCCGCTGGCGACGGACCGCGCCGGGTGGCTACACGGGCCGGATGGTCATGACGGGAATGGGCGAGGTCTTGACCACTTTTTCGGCCACCGAGCCGAAGAGGAGCCTGTTTAGGCCCTGGCGACCGTGGGTGGCCATGATGATGATGTCCGCCTTTTCGGACTGGGCTAGGTTGACGATGGATTCGGCCGCGTCGCCGCTGACCACCTTGCCGCTGGCGTGGATACCGCTGAAATGCGTGGAAATGAATTCGGCCATGGTTTTTTCCGCTCCGCTGACGATATCCCCGACCAATTGCGGCAGGGAAGCCGCGGGCAGGTCGAATATTTCGTATTGGATCATGGATGGCGCGACATAGACGACGAGTACTTCGGCGTCGAATTTCCGGGCGAATTCCAGCGCTGTTTTGGCGATGGCCGGACTTGCGTCCGAAAAATCAACCGGACAAAGAATTTTGGAAAACATGGTCATGGCTGCGTCTCCTTGGCAAGCATGTTTGGTGCGACAAAGATCATGACTGGTTATGTACCAGACTCGGGCGGCTTTGCAAGCAAAGGAAGACATCTGGGTGTCCGCGCCGTCGTCCAAGGGGGGCGTGGATGAACTGGCCGCGAAAAAAAATCGCGTGGCCGAGGAAAGACTATCGTATTTCTTCTGGCGGGATCGGGAAAATGTATTATCAGTGGAACTGTTCCAGATGGTTGGGACGACGGTGCCTTTTTCTTCATCACAAGGAGGATGACATGAAAAAGTTAGGCATTTCGGGATTGATTTTGCTGGTGCTTGGGCTTGCGATGGCTGGCGGTTGCGCCAAAAAGGTCAGTTCGACTCCGGCGGTTTCGCCACCCGTGGCCACCAGTCAGGATTTCGGCGGCGGTATGTCGGCCGAGGAGCTTGAAGCGCGGCGTCAAGCGGAAGCGCAGCTTCGGGCCATCGACACCATTGGCGCGGAACGGATCTATTTTGCCTTCGACAAAAGCGATCTGACGCCCGAGTCCCGGCAGGTTTTGACGGAAAAGGCCGCGCTGATGAAGGAATTTCCCGCGTTGGAGGCCCTGATCGAGGGCCATTGCGACGAGCGGGGGACCAACGAGTACAACATGGCTCTCGGTGCCCGGCGGGCGCAGGCCGCGCATGACTATCTTGTTCAGCTTGGCGTCGCGCCGGCACGGTTGAGCTTGATCAGTTATGGCGAGGAGCGCCCGGCCGTGCCGGAGTCCAACGAAGAGGCCTGGGCCAAGAATCGGCGGGATGAATTCAAGGCCAGCGCCGTCAAATAGCTTCGGCGGGGCCCTGGGTTGGATTTCCTGGATGTTTTGCCGCTGGTGCGCGGAAATGAAAAAGCCGGTCCTAGGACCGGCTTTGTTGTCTGGAGCCCACAAGCAGGATTGAACTGCTGACCTCGTCCTTACCAAGGACGCACTCTACCGACTGAGCTATGTGGGCTTTCGTTGTGGTCGGGATGAGAGGATTTGAACCTCCGGCCCCTTGAACCCCATTCAAGTGCGCTACCAGACTGCGCTACATCCCGACAACGAGAAGTCGCTTTTATGGACGGCCCCCTGCTTTGTCAAACACTTTTTCAATTTATTTCCGAGTCTCGTTTCGTAATCCGGGGGCGGTCAGATTTTGAAGCGCGACACGAGCTCCGCCAGGCGCTCGGCCAGGGTGGACAGCTCCGTGGCGCTTTGCTGCACGGTCTGGCTGCTCATGGTCATCTCCTCGGAAGCGAGGCGGACTTTTTCGATGTCCTGGCTGATGGATCGGGTCATGGACGAACTGGTGGCCACATTGCCATTGATTTCGGAGATGCCCATGGACGCTTGGCCGACGTTTTCGGCGATGTCCCGCGTGGTCACGGATTGTTCCTCCACGGCGGCGGCGATGGTGCCAACGATGTCGTTGACCTCGCTGATGACGTCCGTGATTTCGCTGATTTCATGCACGGTCTGGCCGGTCACGGACTGGATGCCGTTGATTTTTTCCCGGATGTCCTCGGTGGCCTTGGCGGTTTGCAGGGCCAGCTCCTTGATTTCGTTGGCGACAACGGCAAACCCCCGGCCGGCTTCCCCGGCCCGCGCCGCTTCGATGGTCGCGTTCAGGGCCAAGAGATTCGTTTGGGAGGAGATGGCCGTGATGGTGGTCGTGACCGCGTTGATTTCCTTGGCCGCCGAGCCCAGCTCGTGAACGCGTTCCGACGTGGTTCTGGATTTGTCCACCGCGCTGGCGGTGGTGTTTCTGGCCCGCTCGGAATTTTGGGCGATTTCCTGGATCGTGGCCGACATTTCCTCGGCCGCCGTGGCCACGGTGTTCATGTTGATGGCGGCTTCTTCCATGGCCGCGGACACCGAGTTCATGTTGCCGCTGACGTCTTCGGCCGAGCTGTTGACGGTGCCGGCCAGATGGGCGGTCTGGGTCGAATTGCCGGTCATCTGGGTGGAGATGGCCGAGAGCTCCGAGGACGAGGCCGCCAGGGCCTGGGTCGCGGCGGTGATTTCGCCGAGCATTTCCTTGGTCCTTTCGACCATGGTGGTCATGGATTCGGCCAGGTTGCCGATGGCGTCCTTGGCGGGATAGGAGAAGTTCACGGTGTAGTCGCCTTCGGCCATTTTTAGGCTTTGGGCCGCCAGCTGGGCCAGGGGGCGGGAAATGGCCCGGATCAGCAAGATCGAGACCACGATGCCGAGGACGATGGCGATGCCGCCGACGAGAACGCTTTCGAGGATGATTTTTTGGTCCAGGCCGCGCAACATCTGGGTGGTGCTCAGGCCAACGCCCAGATGCCAATCCCAGGGTTCAAAGTACTGGGTGTGGGAGATTGTGGTGTCGCCGTCCCATTCATAGTCGATGAAGCCGCCTTTGTGAGTCCGGTAGAGTTCACCGACTCCGGGCAGTTCAAAGATATTTTGACCTTCAAGCTTGGAGTGGACGAGCAGGGTGCCTTCGGAGTTGTAGACAAAAAAGTCGCCAACGCCGGCTGCCTTGGTGGCGGTCAGGATTTCCCGCAACTGCGGCGTCAGGATGCTGCGTCCAACGAACATGGCGCCAATGATTTTCCCCGTGACATCCTTGAGGGGTTTGTAGGCGGTCAAATACCAATCGTTCACGACAAAGGCGCGTCCCGTGTATGTGTCGCCACGCATGATGGTTTTGTAGACCGGGCTGTCGGAGGGGATGTACGTGCCCACGGCTCGTTTTCCGACCGCGTCCACGACATTGGTGGTGATGCGCAGCAGCTTGCCGTCCACCACTTGGAAAATGGTGGCCACGCCGCCGACCATGCGTTGGAGCGAGTCCACGATCTGGTCGTTGCCGTTGAGGATGACGCCATTGGCGTTTAGCGTCGGAAAGGTGGCCTGTTCCTGGGCCTTGGTCACCTGGTTGGTGATGGTCTGGGAGCGCATGTTCATGGTGTCGAGGGAGATCGCGCCCAGGTCGCTGAGTTCATTTTCCAGGATCAGCATGTCGCCGCTTAGTTTTTCCTGCAGGATGGAATGCTGGGCGACCAGGGAATTGAAAACCGAGTCACTGATGCTTTTCAAGTCCTCGCGGCCGAGCTTGAAGAGATCGGAGCGGACCTGGATGGTGGTGACCGTGTTCACGGTGAAGATGGAAAGGACGAGGATGGTCAGAATGCCGATAAAAAGTTTGGTTGTGAACTTGATGGACCGAAGATTGAACATTGAGCCCTCCCGATGGTGGATATGCGATAGGATACTATTACGGTCTCGGGGGAAATAGATCAATCATAAAAGGCAGGAAGGAGAATGACGACAGCTTTAGAACCGGAGCGTGGCCTTGAGGCGGGCCGGATGCAGGAGCAGGTCCAGGGCGGATTCGATGCCGGGCACGGCGAGCATGGCCGAGGACAGGGCTTTCCAGGCCGTGCCTTCGGGTTGCAGCACGGCCATGGACAGGGCCGCCTCGGACAGCATGGCCGCGTCGTTGTTGCCGTTGCCCAGGCAGGCGCAGGTGCTGGGGCCCAGGGCGCGGACATAGTCCCGCTTGGCGTTGTTCTCATTGCCTTGGGGCAGGATATGGATCGTGAAAGGCGTGCTGGCAAACGTGGTTTTGACTGTGCCGAAGGTGTCCGCGGTCAGGATGTGAATGGACAAGAATGCCTTGAGTTGGCTCAAGCGGGAAAAGACTCCGGGCTGGACGTGTCCGTCCAGGGCCAGGGTTCCGTTGAAATCGAGCACGAGATGTTCCAGTCGCAGGTGGCCGAAGCCGGGAATGTCAAGGTCGAGCATGGTGGTTATGGCGTCCTGGGTGGTTGGGGTTTGGAGGATTTGGCCGCGTACATGAGCCGGTCGGCCTCGCGCAGCAGTTCGTCCAGGGTTTGGCCGGCCTGATGGCGGGCCACGCCCACGGACGCGGAGACCCGCAGCGGCGTGTCGTGGCCGCAAACAGTCTGGACATCGATGTGGTCCAGGGCATTTTCCAGGCGGTCACGGAAGGATTTAGCCTTGGCTTCGTCGGTGTCGGGCAGGAGAACCACGAATTCATCGCCGCCGAGACGGACAAAGATGTCGTAATTGCGGACCATGACCTGGATGGTTTGGGCCACGCTGATCAGGATCTGGTCTCCGGCGTCGTGCCCCAGGGTGTCGTTGACGGCCTTGAACCCGTTCAGGTCGATGAAACACAGATGGACGGGAAAATCCCGGCGCGTGGCGAATTCCAGAATGCGCGGGGCGTGGCGTTCCAGGTAGGCCCGGTTGTTGACCCCGGTCAGGGAGTCACGCACGCTTAATTCCTCGAGCTGGGCGTGTTCCAGGGCGTTGACCAGGGTGCTGGCCAGGATATCGCAGAAATGGCCGAGAAAATCCGTGGCCTTGTCCGGTCCGTATCGGTCCGGGGACGGATCGCAGGCCGCGAAAAAGCCGATGATCGCGCCGGACTGGTATTTATGGCGCAGCGCGAAAATGACGCAGGAGCCGTTGTCGGGCATTTGTCCGGATTCGAGGAAAAAGGCAGGATTCTCGACGCCGTTGATGTCTCCAAGGTAGAGCATGGGCCAGTGGAGAGCCGGGGTGAATTGGATCATGTGCTCGCGCAACTGGTGGGAGGGCGCCCAGCCAAAGCAGTCGGGTCTGTCCGGGCCGAAAAAATTCTGATCCAGAACCATGTGCAGGGCATGCATGCCCCGCAGTTGGCGGACGTGCTCGATGGCCTGGGGCAATTCGTCCAATCGCTTGGCTTGTTGGATGATATCGATGCTGGAACGGAAAATTTCGAAGGTCTCCAAAAGATCCTTGTAGGCGCCGACCGTGGTTTCGAAGGCGGTTTTGGAGGCGTGCAGTTTTTGACGCAGTTCTTCCAGTTCCGTGCGCGGCGCGCCGGGGGCGGACGCTAAAACGTCATGCCCCCAGGCGCGGACGCTGTCCAAAAGCCGCCGACAGCGGACCGAGTCCTTTTTGCGCGCGCATGCGGCCACCTCGTCCAGCAGGGCGCCGAGAACCTGGTGTTGATCGTGGTTCATGGTGCTTTTTAGCGCAGTTGCCGCAGGGTGTTCAGAACCTCGGCCGCGTGGCCGGCCGCCTTCACCTTGGGCCAGACGTGACGGACAATGCCTTGGGGATCGATGAGCACGGTGGATCGGACCACGCCCATGTATTCCTTGCCGTAATTTTTTTTGAGCCGCCAGGCGCCGAATTGTTCCAGTATCGCGTGATCGGGGTCGCTCAGCAGTTCGATACGCAGGTCTTGTTTGGCGATGAAGTTGTGGTGGGTCTTCATGGAATCCGGGCTCACGCCCAGGATGACGCAGCCCAGGGCCGAGAATTCCGGCATCAGGGCCGAGAATTCCCGGGCTTCGGTGGTGCAGCCGGGGGTGTTGTCCTTGGGATAGAAGTACAGCACCACCCATTGGCCCCGAAAATCTTCCAGACGGAGGTCCGCCTCCGAGGTGCCACGGAGACAGAATCCCGGGGCCGGTTCGCCGGGGGCGGGAAGCGCGTGTTCGGTCATGAAATCCTCCTTGCCGGATACGAATTTTCTTTTTTCCTAGCCCATGGTGTCCGGGCGCGCAAGGTCAGGCCCGACGCGCGGCGGAAAGTCCGGCCAGGTACCCGGTGGACAACGCCGCCTGGAGATTGAATCCGCCCGTGTCGGCGTCCATGTCCAGGACTTCGCCGGCCAGAAAGAGTCCGGGCTGGATGCGGGATTCCATGGTTTTGGGGTTGACCTCGGCCAGGGGCACGCCGCCAGCGGTGACAATGGCCTCGCGCAGCGGCCGATGTCCGATGACAGGCAGGGTCAGCGCCTTGAGCCATTGCCGCAGCGTCTTGCGTTCGGCCGCCGAAATCTGGTGCGCGGCCTTGTCCGGAACAAGACCGGTCTGATCCAGGCACACCGGGATGAGCTTGGGTGGCATCAGTCCGCGCAGCAGGTTTTCGACGTGCATCTTGCCGTGTTCGTTCAGATCCCGCAGCAGACGGGCGTCGAGTTTGGCCGGGTCCAGGGCGGGTTTCAGGTCCAGGACCATGGCCACGCCTTGGCCGGCGTTCAGGCCCCGCACGGCGGCCTTGCTCAAGGTCAGGATGATGGGCCCGGACAGGCCGAAATGCGTGAAGAGCATCTCCCCCATTCCCTCGGCCGCTTTTTTGCCGTCCAGGCGCAATTCGGCCCGGACATTTTTGAGGGACAAGCCCTGGAGCCGGGCGGCCGTGTCCCCGGCCGTGACCAGGGGAACAAGGGCCGGAGCGATGGGAACGATGGCGTGCCCCAGACTTTTGGCCAGTTCGTACCCGTCGCCGGTGGAGCCCGTGGCTGGGTAGGAGGCGCCACCAGTAGCCAGGACAACCCGCGCGGCGCGGAAGCCCTGGGCGCCGGCGCGGACCTCGAATTCCGCCTCGACGCGGCGGATGTCGCGGATGCGGGCCCCGGTCTGGATGGTCGCGCCCTGGGTCCTGGCGTGGCGGACATAGGCGTCCACCAGATCCTGGGCGCTGTCGCTTTCCGGGAAAATGCGACCGCCGCGTTCGATTTTGGTCGGCACGCCCAGATGGGTCAAAAGGTCGATGCTGTCCTGGGTGAAGAAGTGGCCACAGGCCGGACGCAGGAAACGGAAGTTCTTGCCGAAATGGCTTAGAAATTCTTCCAGGGGCGCGGTGTTGCCGATGTTGCCCCGGCCCTTGCCGCAGATGCGCAGCTTGCGCCCTGGTCGGTCCATGCGTTCCAAAAGCAGGGTGGACGCGCCGCGCCCGGCGGCCGTGGCCGCGGCCAGAAGACCGGCGGGACCGCCGCCGATGACGATGAGGTCGAAATGTTTCATGAGCATCCTTGGAAAAAGAATGCATTCTGAAGGGTGCCTGGCGGGATGTAAAGGTGTGTCGTCGACGTGTCGCCGGCCATCAGTCCGTCTTGACCCGTATGGAAACGATGCCCGCGCGGCCCGAAACGACGCGGTATCCGAGCTTGAGGCTTTCCACCTGCAGGGCCTGGCCCGGAATGTTGATGAGTCCCGAACCCTCGCCGCTTTTCAGGATGCCCGGCGTTTTGAGGGCGATGGCGGTTCCTTGGCTCGAAATCGCGGTGACCCCGAGGAATTCCACGGTCGCGCCGTCGAGCTGGAAGCGGATGTTGTCGATCTTGCCGAATGTTTCACCGAGTTCGATGCTGGCCGTGCCGCCCGGGGAGACCAGTTCAACCGGGTTCAGGGCGACCCACGGTCCGGCCCAGGCCGGAGTGGACAGCAACAGGCAGATCAGAATGACGCGGATCATGACGGCTCCTTTGTTACAGACGTTGGTACGTGGCCGGGGCCAGTTGCCTGAGGGGTAGCCCCGTGCCGGACAGGCTTTCGGAATGGCCAATGAAGAGGTGCCCTCCTGGTTTCAAATGATCGCAGAATTTTTGGACCAGTTCGTGTTGTGTTTTTTTATCGAAGTAAATCATGACGTTTCGGCAAAAAATAAGGTCCATGCACTCCCGGAACTGAAAATCGTCCATGAAGTTCAACCGCCTGAAGCCGACCGTGTTCCGGACTTCGGGGGCCACGCGGACCAGTCTTTTGTTTCGGTCCTTGCTGCGCAACAGGTATTTGAGTCTGAAATCCAGGGGAATGGTTCCGATTTTTTCTTCCTCGTACACGGCCCGGGCCGCCTTGTGCAGGATGTCCGTGGAGATGTCCGTGGCCAGGATGGAAAAACGCAACGGCCCAACCCGTTCGCCGTAGTCCAGAAGGACCATGGCCGTGGTGTAGGGCTCCTCGCCCGAGGAGCAGCCCGCGTTCCAGATGGAAAAGGCGCGGTCCGGATTGCGCTTGGTCCATTCGGGCAGAATCGTGGTGGTCAGAAATTCAAAATGCTTGGGCTCGCGGAAAAAGCTGGTCGTGTTGGTGGTCACGGCGTCGACCATCCGGGGCAGTTCCACTTCCAGCCCCTTGAGGGTCTGCAGGTATTCCAGATACTGCCCGTAGCTGCGCATGTTCAGGGTGCGCAGCCGGCGCTGGAGGCGGGCCTGAAGCATGGTTTTCTTGGTCTGGGTGATCTTGATGCCCAGTTCGGTGTAGATGAACTCGCTGAACTGCTTCAGCTCGCGGTCGGTCATGAGCGGGGCGTCCGCGTTGGGCGTGGTCATGGCCGGATCAGGCGATGAGGCTCGGGATGTCGAGGATCAGGGCCATGCTGCCGTCGCCCTTGATGGTCGCCCCGGAAATGCCGCGCACGTCCTGGTAGACCTTGCCCAGGCTTTTGATCACGGTCTGGTGCTCGCCGATGACGTGGTCCACGACGATGCCGACGCGCTGGCCCTGGGTGTTGGTGACCACGACCTGCTCGATGCCCGGTGCTTCTCCCGGAATATCGAAGCGTTGGCGCAGGCTGATGTAGGGCACGACCTGGCCACGCAGGTTGATGAAGGCCTTGCGGTCCTCGTCGTTGGCGCGGATCAGTTCGACGCATTCTTCCACGGCCGAGAGCGGCATGACGAAATAGCTGTCGCCGGCCTGGACCTGGAGACCATCGATAATGGCCAGGGTCAGCGGGATGCGCACCGTGACCGTGGTGCCGCGTCCGACCTCGCTTTCGATGCCGACCCGGCCGCGCAGGGCGTCGATATTGCGCTTGACCACGTCCATGCCCACGCCCCGGCCCGAGACATTGGTGACCTTTTCGGCGGTGGAAAAGCCCGGCGCGAAAATGAGCAGCAGGGCGTCCTTGTCCGGGATGATGGCGTCGGCGGCGATCAGCCCTTTTTCCACGGCCTTGGCCCGGACGCGGTCCGGGTCGATGCCCTGGCCGTCGTCGGTGATGCGGATCAGGACCTCGCCACCGGAATGCTCGGCCGAAAGCTCGATGCGTCCCTCGGGGTGCTTGCCTCTGGCCGTGCGGAGGTCCGGGAGTTCTATTCCATGATCGATGCTGTTGCGCAGCAAATGGACCAGGGGATCGCTCAGGCGTTCGATGACGGTTTTGTCCAACTCCGTTTCCGCCCCAAGGGTGTCGAGCACGATGTGCTTGCCCAGTTCCTGGGACAAATCGCGCACCAGACGTTTGAAACGGCTGAACGTGGTGCCGATGGGCAGCATGCGGATACCCAGGGTGCTGTCGCGCAATTCGTCGGACAGACGTTCGATTTCCTCGGAAATGGCCTGCAGGTGCGGGTTGGCGTGCTCGCCGGCGAATTGGGTCAATCTGGCCTGGGCCGTGACCAGCTCCCCGACCAGATCGACCAGATAGTCCAGTTTGTTCGCCGGTACCCGGATGCTGGAGGCCTGGGTTTCGGCCTGCTGGGGCTGGGCTTGCAAGCGGCGCACGGCCTGCTGTTCGGCCAGGGCGGCCTCGACCTGGCTCGGACTGACCAATCCGGCTTCGGACAGAAGCTGGCCGATGGGTTTGCGTTCAAGGAGGATGCGCTCCAGATCGTCCTTGGAAACGTCCTGTTTTTCCAGCAGGATTTGGCCGATGAGTTTGTAGGACTCCTCGTCGATGGTCTGGCAGGAGCCGACTTCCTGGATGGTCAGGTCGCTGTCCTCCTCCACGAAGATGAACACGTCGCGGATGGCGTCCTCGCCATGGACCGTGGTCAGGATCACGTCCCACCAGACGTGGCATTGTTCCGGGTCCAGATCATCCAGGGACGGAATGCTGTCGGTGTGCATGATGACGTGGTACTGACCCAGCTCGCACAGTTCTTCCAGCAGGGCGCCCGGATTGGTCCCGGTCAGGAAAAGATTGGCGGGCGGGATGAAGCGTACCCGCCATGTGCTCGGGCAGGGCGCGTCGGTGTCGGAAGGTTGTTCCCGGTCTTCGGAAGACCGCGCGGGCGCGGTTTCCTCCAGACGCGGGCACAGGATTTTAAGGCCCGTGATGACCCGCTCGGCCTGCTCGCCCAGATGCTCGTCCTGGCCTTCGAGCATGGCCAGGATGTGGTCCCGGGCCAGCAGGGTCAGGTCCAGCAGTTCCTTGGACACGGTCATTTGGCCGTTGCGGACCAGGTCGAACACGGTTTCCACCTCGTGGGTGAAGGTGGCGATGTCCTCGAAACCGAACATGGCCCCGGAGCCCTTGATGGTGTGCATGGCCCGGAAGACCCGGTTGATGATCTCGTCGTCGTGGGGATCGGTTTCCAGTTCCAGCAGGGAAGATTCCAGTTCTCCCAGGAGCTCCAGGGCTTCTTCCTTGAACGCCAGTCGGTTTTGTTCTTCGCGGGACATGGATGATCCTTGGGCTGGAGGTGTTAGCGCAGGAGTTTCTTGGCCACGGCCAGGAGTTGTTCCGGCTTGAAGGGTTTGACGATCCAGCCCGTGGCGCCAGCGGCCTTGCCTTCCTCTTTTTTGTTGGCCTGGGATTCGGTGGTCAGCATGATGATGGGCACGAATTTGTACGGGGCCATGCCCCGGACGGAACGGATCAGCTCGATGCCGTCCATGTTGGGCATGTTCAGGTCGGTCACGATCATATCCACGGGACCGGTCAGCTTGGCGAGGGCGTCCTTGCCGTCGCAGGCCTCGATGATCGTGTAGCCCGCGTCCTTCAGGGTCAGGCAGACCATCTGGCGGACGCTGGCGGAATCATCGACGGTCATGATTATCTTGCTCATTGGGGTTCCTCGATATGGGTGGAGATGTCCTTGATCAGGCCGGACGCCCCGACCGTCGCCGCCAGCGACACCAGATGGTCGGGCAGGGGGGCGATGAGGAGTAGCCGGGTCTGGGTGGCGCCGGCGTGCCGGATCAGGGCATGGAGAAGCTGGAGAAAGGACGCGTCCGATTTCTCCGAGGCCGAAAGGTCGAGACGGAGTTCCCGCGCGGGAAAAGCACGCTTAAGCTCCGCGTGGATTTCCCGGCAATGTTCCAGGGTCAGGTCATTGGCCAGGGTGATGATCGGTGCGGCTTCGGTGCCACCATGGGTGCAGGTGAACATGCGGATCTCCGAATAGGTCAGAATAGTTCCACGTTATCGCCCAGATCTTCCTCGACTTCAACCGCCGCGGTCTGGGCGGGAGTTTCGGTTACGGGCGGAGTTGGCGCTGTCGGCGGCGGGGTTTCGTCAAAAAGCTCCACGCCGTCGAAAAGTTCAATGTTGTCGTCGAAAAGTTCCACGTCGTCAAAGAGTTCCACGTCGTCGCCCTGGACAGCGTCTTCGGTCCCGGATTCATGCCCGATCACGGCCAGATGGACCAGCCGCTCGCTGTCCATGGTGTAGCGGCTTAATTGCTCCTTGAGCTTTTCGGGCTGGCTGGCCGCGTCCAGTTCGTCCTTGAAGGCGGTGAAGTGCTCGCCCATGGCCGCGATTTCGGCCTCCAGGGCATCCAGTTCCTCGCCAACCAGGGTATGCACATGGATGGAACCGGTCGCCTCGCGGATCTGGGTGGTCAGGCTTCCGGTCATTTCCGACAGGCGCAGGACGCCGTTTTTCATGTCCGAGTCCAGCCCGGCCAGGGCATCGAGCAGGCCGGAAAATTTGTCGTTGAGCTCGGCGACCAAATCCCCGACATCGGCCGATTGGGCCAGATCGTTCAAACGGGAGGCGGCGCGGGAAATGGCGGTCAGCTTTTCGGTGACGATGGCCGTGTGCTGACGGGCATCGACGGACAGACGCTGGATGGCCACGGCCAGGACACCCAGGGCCCGTCCCTGGTCGCCGGTGTGGGCCGCCTTGACGCTGGCGTTGATGGCGATGAGTTCGATTTCGGCGCCCACTTCCTCGATGTCGGCCACGAAGGCCGCCACCTGGGACACGGTCCCGGCCACCTCGGCCATGATGGCGCCCGTGCTCGAGGCTTGGTCGCCGGCCTGGCGCATGGCTTCGATGACCTGGGCGATGTTGGCCCGGATGGTGTCCAGAATGCTTTGTCCCTGGTCGTCGGCGCCATAGGCCAGGGCCGTGATCCGATCTTCCAGGGCTTCGATTTTTTGCCCGATGATGGACATGCTGGCCATGAGCCCGGTCACGGCGTTGTGGAACATGTCCCGCGCCTGACGCAGTTGCGGGGCCTGGAGGCGGAGCACGTCGCGGACCCAGGAGGCCAGCCCGCGCGGGTCGGTGGATTCGTCCAGATCCTGGATTTCGCGCACGGCCTGGGCCAGGATTTCCTCGACGTGCTCGACCTGCTGGCGGGTGATGTCGTGGAACTGCATCGAGGCAATGATCTGCCCCATGCTTTCGGCCACTAGGCGCGAGCCCTGGGCCAGTTCGTCCACGAGGTTCGCGGACCGGCCGCGCATGGCTTCGAGCTCGGAGATGCTGGCGAACAGGTTGTCGAACATGGTCCGCACGGTCTGGGCGTGGCCGCGCATGTGCGTCACGGTCTGGGCCTGGGCCGTGCCGACCTGGGTCAGGAGCAGGCGGGAATGGCCACGGATGGTTTCGGCGTAGTGCACGATTTTGGCGGCCAGGCTTTCGACGTCGTCGGCCAGGGTGGTGAATCCCTGACCGGCGGACCCCAGACGCGCGCTTTCGATGCGGGTTGTGATTCCAAGAACCTTGAGCGTTTTGACCAGACGATGGAATTCACCCATGGCCTGGTCCAGTTCCTTGATCAGCACCAGGGCCTGGTCCATGCCTTCCAGGTTTCCATCCATGGTCACCGAGGAAAAGATCTCCCGGGCCTGGGCGGACTCCGCGCCCAATTCGGTCAGTGCCCGCCCGACTCCGCCCGCGCCAACGGACGTGGCCAAGCCCGAGGCCTCGGTGGAAAAGCGTCCGATGGCCGCGTTGATCTGGAAAATACCGGCGCCCAGACCAAGGAAATCCTCTTCCCGGTCCTTGATGACCCTGGCCAGTCGCGGCAGGAGCGGGTCGAGCAGGCCGGCGCAGCGGTTCAGGGCCTGGCGTGGGTCGGAGGGCGTGTCGGTGGCGTGGGGCATGCGGTCGTGAATCCTTGGGCTGGTGGCGCCTTGACGGCGCCCTGAATCAATTGGGCTCGGCCATCTCGGGGTCGTGGATCAATGACAGTTCCTGGGCGGAAAAGACCTTGGCGATATCGAGGATCATGATGAATTCCTCGTTCTGCTTGCCCATGGCCTTGATGAAGTCC
>RZYB01000005.1 GCA_009930495.1 Deltaproteobacteria bacterium | reverse complement strand
TGCGACATGCGGTTGTGCCGGAAGGTGTGAAAGGCGGCTCCACTGTGACGCACGCCGGCCATGGTGCTGGTGTGGGCGCGTTTGTCCAGAATAAGGGTGTCCTTGGCCGAGAACAGGGTGGCGATGAGGGTCAGGTTGGCCAGAAATCCGCTGCCCAGGATCAGGCAGGACTCGAAGCCGAAATAGGCGGCCAGGGCGTCCTCGGCGGCCAGGATGGAGGCCGTGGTGCCGGTCACCAGACGCGAGGCCCCGGCTCCGCAGCCCTGGGCCGCGCACAGGCGGGCCAATTCGGACGCGGCCGCGCGGTCCGTGGCCAGGCCCAGGAAATCATTGGCGGAAAAATTGAGCATGTCCCGGCCGTCCACGACGAGGCGCGCGCCGTCGCGGGCCTGGATCGGCAAAAATCGTCGTCCCAGGCCGGATGCGGTTCTGGCCGCGATTTCGGCCTTCAGACGTTGGGCGATGGGGTGATCAAGCATTGGAATCGCTCGCGAAAAAGAGTCGTGTCGGGCGCGGTGGGCAGACGGCCCATGGTCACGCGGCAGGCCGGGCCATTGTCCAGGCGCGCCGCGTAGCTGAAGGCCGCGCCGGTCTGACCGGTCAGTTCGGCCTGGACGAGGCAGCCGGCCGCGCCGTGATCGTCGGGATAAACCAGGCCGGCCAGGGACACCAGAAAGACCTGTTCGCGGAAATCGTGCAGCCAGCGGGCGTGCATGCCGCAGGTCTGGGCCAGGGCTTCCAGGATCAGATAGTCGGGCGGGTTGGGCTTCGTGCGGGTCGTGATGGCCGTGGCCGAGCAGGCCTCGATGCGCCACAGGGCCAGGGCCGGATCGAAGCGGGCCGTGAAATCGCCTACCATGGCCGGATCTCCAGGCAGGCATTCTGGCCGCCGAACCCAAAACTCTGGATGAGCAGGGTTTTGGGCGCAAGCCGCGTGGGGAGGCGCAGAAAGGGCAGGTCCGGCCGTTGCGGATCGTTCAGATTGGCGATGGCCGGGAACAGGCCGCGTTTGGCGCAGGCCAGGGCCAGGGCCAGTTCCGCCGCGCCGCAGGCCGCGGCTAGGTGCCCGATGCGCGATTTGAAGGCGACAACGGCCAGGGGCGCGCTGGCGGCCAGGACTTCGGCCTCGATGGCGTCGTTCAGGACCGTGCCCGTGCCGTGGGCGACGATGACCGCGCCGGGTTCGTTTTGGCAACGGGCCACGGCCTGGCGAGCGGCGCGGCCGTCCGGGTCCGGGCCGGTCAGGGCGTGACCGTCCAGGGACGAGGCCGCGCCGGTGATTTCGGCCAGGATGACGGCCCCGCGCTTTCGTGCGTGCTCCAGACTTTCAAGCACGAACATGGCCCCGCCCTCGCCGATGGCAAAGCCCGAGCGGGCGCGGTCAAAGGGGCGGCAGGCCAATTCCGGCCGGCTCCAGCCCGAGGCCAGAACACCGGCCTGCTTGTAGGCGGCGATGCCGGGGCCGGACAGGCGCGAGTCCCCGCCGCCGGCCAGGGCCACGTCGGCCAGACCGTGACGGATGGCCCGGAAAGCCTGGCCCAAGGCCTGGGTCGAGGCCGCGCAGGCCGTCAGGATGGTCAGGTTTTCACCGTGCACTCCCAAAAATTTGGCCATGGCGGCGGCGACCGTGTTGGGCAGGTAGTCAAGGAGCCACAGGGCTCTGTCCGTACGGGGGCTGGCTTCGAGATTGGGCCCCAGGCCCAGGAACAGCCCGGCTTGATTCAGGGCGGTCGGGTTCAGGCCGGAGCGTTCCACGGCGCGGATGGCCGCGGCCAGACAAAGTTGTTGGCCACGGGTCAGGTAGCGGGCGTCCTTGAAGCGGCCGGTGAAGGCTTTGAGGTCGAAGTCCGGAACCGGACAGACCGCCACTTCCGGGTCCTGGAGGGCTGCCACGAAGGGGCCGTGGGGCGCGTCCAGACCGGCCAGGAGGCTGACCTCGTCCCGGCCCAGGGGGAGGAGGAATCCGCTGGCCGTGACAACCACCCGGCGCGGTGATTCAGCTGTGGGCGGCATCGACATAGGCGACCAGATCGCGCACGCGCAGCACCGGTCCGGCCTGGACATCGTCCAGTATCTGGCGCAGCCGCGCGGCATCCAGGTGGGGGTAGGTTTCGGTCAGAAGATCGAGGGGCGCGGTCTGGTTCTGTTCGGCCCGCGCGAGCTGGATGCGTAGGTTTTTCAGGAACAGGGTGTCGTCGTCGACCTGGGTCCCAAGACGATGCTGGATGGCCACGCCGATTTCCAGCAGGTCGATGGATTCGGCTTCCAGGTCGCGGATGACATAGGTGTCGGCCGTGATGTCCGTCGGGTCCAGATCGAGAATTTCGGCTAGAATGGAGCGGATGGTTTCCAAGGTGTTCATATGTGTTTGCGCGCCGTCAGTCCGGCGTCCATGGTCAGGGTCGTGCAGGTGAAGGCCAGGGCTTGGTCCGACATCAGGAAAAGAAGCGTGGACGCGGCCTGGTCCGTGGTCACCAGCGGGGCTTTGAGGGTGGCGCGGCGGTCGGCCGTGTCCAGAAAATTCGCACCGCGCCCGGCATCGAGCAGGCCCAGGCGCAGACTGACGCTGGTCACGCCGCGCGGGCCAAGTTCCAGACCCAGGGCCTGATACAGGGCCTCGCCGGCCCGCTTGGCCGCGCTGTAAAACCCCTGGCCCTCGGCCGGGAGGCAGGCCGCCGTGGACGAGACATGGATCAGGCGGCCGAAGCGTCGGGTCAGCATGGCCCGTCCCAGGTGGCGGAGCAGGCGCTGGCGGCCGGCGATCTGGGCCGCGAAATAGGCGTCGGCTTCGGTGCTGGCGGCCATGAGGGCTTCGAAGCGGGCGTGGGCGAAGTCGATCACATAATCCGCGTCCCGTTCCAGGGCGTCCACGCTGGCCGGATCTCCCAGATCAAGGCGCGGGCTGCGCGCGGCCAGGTCCGGAAAACGTTCCGCCAGGGCCGCGTGGCCGGTATCCGAGGAGTGGGTGGGGACGATGGCCAGGCCGGTTTCGCGCGTCAGATCGATCAGAGCCAGGCCCAGGGAGCAGCTTCCGCCCAGGATGAGCACGCGCGCGCCCGTGAAGGTCAGACGCATGTGATCCGCCCCTCGGCATGGATGATGTTTTCCTGGAGCAGCCGGCATCGGAAAGCGCCGTCATCGGCCGTGATCCGCAGTTCGTAGGCGCCGGGCGCGGCGAAGCGACGAAAGGTGAAGCGCTCGATGCGCAGGGCGTCGGTCCGGCCGAAATCCTCGCGCACGACCTGGAGACTCAAGGCCGCCACCAGCGATCCGGGCAGAACCGGATTGTCCGGAAAATGCTCGTGGAAGCAGGCATCGTCCGGTGCGAGCCGGCAGGCGTAGATCCGTTCTTCGGCACTGGCGGAAACGAGGTTCAGATCCATTGTCCCCGCTCCAGCATGCGCCGGTCCTGGTCCAGGCCGCGGCCCTTGGTGGTCAGGTAATTGCCGATCATGAGTCCGTTGGCCCCGGCCAGGGGCAGCCAGGATTGGTAATCGCCCAGGACCCGTTCCCGACCGCCGGCGATGGTGATGTGCGCCGTGGGCAGCATGAACCGGAACAGGGCCACGGATTTGAGCGCATCGTGCGGCGTCAGGAGGGGGCTTTGGCCCAGGGGCGTGCCCGGAATGGGGGACAGGAAATTGAGCGGCACGGTGTCCACGCCCAGTTCGGCCAGGGTCGCGGCCAGCTCGATGCGTTGATCAAAGCTCTCCCCCAGGCCCAGAATGCCGCCGCTGCACACCTTGAGTCCGTGCGCCTGTGCCCGGCGGATGGTGGCGATGTCATCGTCATAGGCGTGGGTGGTGCAGATGCGCGGGAAATGGGAGCGGGCCGTTTCCAGATTGTGGTGGTAGCGGGTCAGACCAGCGGCTTTGAGGCGGGTGGCGTAGTCGTCCGTGAGCAGGCCCAGGGAGGCGCTCAGTTCCAGGTCCGTCTGTTCGCGCAAGGCGCGCAGGCAGGCGCAGATCTGGTCGATTTCCTGGCTTGAGAGCATGAGGCCGCTGGTGACCAGGGAATAGCAGCGCGCCCCGGCCCGGTGCATGGCCAGGCCGCGCTCAATCATCTGCTCCAGGGGCAACAGCGGGTGCTCTGGCGCGCCGGTGTCGTGGTGCGCGCTCTGGGCGCAGAAGGCGCAGTCCTGGGAGCAACGACCGGACTTGGCGTTGGTGATGGAGCAGGTGAAATGCGCCAGGCCAAAGGCGTTTTTGATGGTGTTGGCCGCGCAGAGCAGGGCGGTGGTGTGCTCGTCGCCGAGTCGGGCCAGCTCGCGGCCCAGGGCTTCGGTCGGTCGCAGGCCGTTCTGGATGGATTGGGTGAGCGTTGTGATGATATGATGCATATTTTTTCCCGTGGCCGGGCAATACGCGGGGGGCTTGGACGATGTCAAACCAGGGCGGTGTGTGAAATTTCAGCGATGATCCGAAATGCGCTTTGACCTGTAAAGACGTTTGGACTAGGCCATATCCGTCATGAATACCGAGAAAAATACGCCCGAAGACGCGCCTTTGAGCCACGCCCTCGTGGATTGGGTTGCCACGTCCCTGGACAGCCAGCATCCGGCCGACACGGCCGACGAGTTGGAAAATCTGTCCCTGACCGAACAGCTCGAATATATCCAGGAGATGGACGTGGAGGACGCGGCCGAATCCATCACCGAAATGGAACGGCACGATCGTATTGCCCTCGTGAGCACATTGTCTCCGTCCTTCGCGGCCGCCATTCTGGAAGTCATGTCACCGGACGACGCGGCGGACATCCTGGAGGATTTGCCCCAGGAGGCGCGAGCCGGCATTTTCAAAAAGTTGGAGCGCGAGGATGCCGAGGAAATCTCGGACCTGCTGCGCTTCGATCCGGACAGCGCCGGCGGTGTCATGAACACCGAGATTCTGGCCCTGGATCAGCACATGAACGCCCAACAGGCCATCACCCTTGTCCGGGACCGGGTCGAGGAAAGCGAAATCCCGTATTACGCCTATATCGTGGACGAATACCGCCATTTGAAGGGCGTGCTCTCCCTGCGCGACCTGCTGCTGAGCCCGGGTCGGACCATCCTCAAGGATCTCCTGCACGAGCAGAATCTGATTTATGTTTCCTTTGACGTGGACAAGGAAGAAGTGGCCCGCCTGATCAGCCGCTATAATTTTTTCGCCCTGCCCGTCGTGGATCACGAGCAACGGCTTCTGGGCATGGTCACGGTCGATGACGTCATCGACATCATCCAGGAAGAGGCCAGCGAGGACATGCAGTCCATGGTCGGCGCCGGCGCCGACGAGACCGTGGACTCGCCCTGGACGTATTCCCTGGGCAAGCGTCTGCCATGGCTGGTGCTCAATGTGCTCAACTCGGCCATGTCCGCTTTCGTGGTCCATATGTTCGAGGGGACCATCGCCCAGATGGCCATCCTGGCCGCGCTCATGCCCATTGTCGCCAATCAGGCCGGAAACACCGGCCAGCAGTCCCTGGCGGTCATGATCCGGCAGTTGGCCATGGAACGCTTCAACCGCAAGAAAAGTTGGGTGGCCGTGGCCCGGGAGGCCAAGATCGGGCTGGCCAACGGACTTATTGTCGGAATCTTGGTTTTTGCCGGCCTTTTTGGCTGGACCAGGAATTTGGCCCTGGCCGCGGTCATGTCCGTGGCCTTGGGCGTGGACATGCTCATCGGGGCCGTGGCCGGAGCTTCCATTCCGCTTATTTTGAAGGAGATCGGCCGAGATCCGGCCCAGGCCTCCAGTATTTTTTTGACCACGCTGACCGACAGTCTTGGTTTTTTTACTTTTCTTGGTCTGGCGGCGATATTTTTGTTTTGATCACGGGGCGTTTTTGGGGCGCTCGACATTCACGGGCCAAAGCCGGGTATATCGGCTTTGGCCCGCTTTGATTGCATGTCGTCCGAAAAGAGTTCGCGGCGCTGACAGTTAATCCTCATCCGGCTCCACTGCGTCCATCAGGTCCATGGTCAGGCGGAGAAAATCCGCTTCGGTGATGATGCCGCACAGATGCCCGTCGCAGACCACGGGCAGGCACCCGTATTTTTCCTCCAGAAGCATCCGCGCCGCGATTTTGAGGGACAGATCGGCGCTGACCGTGACCACGTCGGTCTGCATGATTTCCCGGATGGGAATGCTGGCCTCGATCTCATTTTGGGTTTCGCGGTCGAGGCCGGCCAACACCGAGACGGTCGCGGCCAGGATGTCGCGGTGGGTGAGCAATCCGGCGAAGTTTCCCTGGTCGTCGACAATGGGGATATGTCGGATTCGGGCCAAGTCCATCAGATCCTTGGCCGCGCTCAGAGTGTCCCGCCTATTCAGAGTGAAAACGTCCTTGGTCATGATGTCTTTTACCTGGAACATGGCTGTCTCCTTTTCCCATATTGTTCATGAATCCGTTCGTTCGGGCAAGCAAAAGGTTTTTTTTCGCGGCGTTACAGGGTCGATTCGGCGCTCTGTGTTGACTTGGGATGTGAAATTTGGTTTGCACGTGTTGGCAATGTTTTTTCATGAATTTCACGTGCTGGGAGTTTCCTTGAGGGATTTGCGTCGGATTCGCGAACGAATGGTACTGGAGCAGATCGAGGCTCGCGGGATCACGGACCAACGCGTGCTCGCGGCCATGCGTCGGGTACCCAGACACCTCTTTGTCGATGAAGCCCTTCAAGCTCAAGCCTACGGCGACCATGCCGTGCCCATCGGTTTGGGGCAGACCCTGTCCCAACCCTACATCGTGGCCCTCATGTCCTCTCTTTTGGTTGTCCGCCCCCGAATGCGCATCCTTGAAATAGGTACCGGCTCCGGCTATCAAGCCGCGATTCTCGCGGCCATGGAAGCGGACGTGTACAGCGTCGAGCGCGTCAAACCGCTGTACGACATGGCCCGAAGCCGTCTTTCGCGGATGAAGTTCCACAATGTGTGGCTCAAGCTTGATGACGGTACCCTGGGCTGGCCGGAACAAGGGCCATTTGATCGGATCATCGTCACCGCCGGCGGTCCCAAGGTGCCCGAGCCCCTTTTGGACCAGCTGACGGATCCCGGGATTTTGGTCATCCCGGTGGGCGAGGCCAAACGCGAGCAACGGCTGCTTCGCATTTTTAAAAAGGAAGGGCGGATTCATCACGAAAACCATGGCTCCGTGGCATTTGTCGATCTTGTCGGGGCCCATGGCTGGTAATATCCACGGATCGGTCGGAAAGACCTAGTCACTTCGCCGGGCGTGGTTCTTTTTTGCAAGGAGATTCTATGTCTGAAAAGTCGTCCCGCGCCTCCTGCGCGGGCAAGAATTCACTGGGCCAGATTCAGGACAGTCCTGAATCCAAAATGGAACGCCAGGACAAGGTCATTGCTTCCACCTTGTCGAAGATTAAATACAAGCTTTTTATCATGAGCGGCAAGGGCGGAGTCGGAAAAAGCTCCGTGTCCACCAATCTCGCCGCCGCCCTGGCTCTCAAGGGGTACAAGGTCGGATTATTGGACGTGGACATCCACGGCCCGAGCGTGCCCCATCTTCTTGGACTGACCGGCTTGTTGGAGATCGATCAAAACCACGGTATTCTTCCGAAACGATACAGCGAGAACCTGTCGGTGGTGTCCATGGAGTCCTTGCTCAAGGACCCGGATCAGGCCGTGTTGTGGAAGGGCCCCATGAAAACTTCGGCGATTCGCCAATTCGTGTCCGACGTGGACTGGGGCGAGTTGGATTTTCTGGTCATCGATTCCCCTCCAGGCACGGGTGACGAGCCCATGGCGGTCTTGAAAACAGTCCCGGACGCCCTGAGCATCGTCATCACCACGCCTCAGGAAATTTCCCTGGCCGACGTGAGAAAGTCGATAAATTTTTTGCAGTACGTCAAGGCGAACATCTTGGGTGTGGTGGAAAATATGAGCGGACTCATCTGTCCCCATTGCTCCCAGAAAATCGACCTGTTCAAGACGGGCGGTGGAGAGGAACTGGCGCGAAAATACGGCTTGGAATTTTTGGGCGCCATACCCCTTGACCCCGCGACAGTGGTCGCTGGCGATCTGGGCAAACCGGTTGTGATGCTCGATGTTGACTGCCCGGCAAAAAAAGCGTTGCTCGATTTGGCCGAGCGGGTCATCATGGCGGCCGAAAATAGTCTGGAGGCCGCTTCGAGCAGTCACGTCTGAACCAGGAACTCAAGATCCATGTTACGTTTGGTGACCTTTGGTTTGCTGGGCCTGATATTATCCTTGCCAGCGTGGGAATCCGCGCTGGCCAAGGGTTTTTATTACACAGTCAAGGATGATGGCTCGTTGTGCATCACGGATATCCCCTCGTCCGCGCGGTTCAAGCCGTACAGATTCAAACGGTCCATCAATTATATCCGGAACGCGCTGATCGCCTTCAAGCGGGATAGGCGCAGCGTGAAAGAGATCGAGGGGATTGTTTCTGGTTTGTGCGCGAAGTATGGCATCGACACGAGTTTGGTCATGGCCGTGATCGATGTTGAATCGGGATTTAATGCGGGAGCCGTGTCTTCGGCGGGAGCCCGTGGCCTGATGCAGATCATGCCAAGCACGGGAAAGGATCTGGATTTGGTCGATCCCTTCAATCCGACGGAAAACATCGACGCGGGCATCCGATATTTGCGTTTTTTACTGGATAAATTCCCCGACAGGCGATTGGCCATTGCCGCGTATAACGCCGGCCCGAACGCCGTGGAAAAGTACGGCGGTATTCCGCCCTACAGCGAGACCCAAAACTATGTGGAAAAGGTCTGTGCTCGACTGCAACATTACGAATGATAAAAATGCTTAACCTACCAAATGCCCTGACTATTTTTCGGATTTGCGCCGTCCCGTTCATCGTGGCCCTGCTTTATTTTCCTGGACGGGTCACCTGCGTCCTGGCCACGGTGTTTTTTTTGGTGGCGATTTTGACCGACCTCGCGGATGGCTTCATCGCGCGCAAGTACAACCTGGTGACCAATTTCGGAAAATTTCTCGACCCCATCGCCGATAAAATACTCATTGCCTCGGTCATGATCATGCTGGTCCAACTCAACTGGATTCCTGGTTGGATCGCCATCATCGTCATTGCGCGGGAAATCATGGTCACGGGGCTTCGGGCCATCGCCGCCGACAAGGGACATGTCATTGCCGCCGACAAATATGGCAAGATGAAGACAATCATGCAAAGCGTGGCGTTGGTGCCACTTTTATACCACTACCCCGTATTTGGCTTGGATTGCGCCTCGTTAGGCCAGGTTTTGCTCTTTATCGCCATGCTTTTGACCGTGTATTCCGGATGGAATTATTTGCATGGGTTTTATCAGGTTTGGACGGATTAGTTTTTTGTGCTCCCGCCCTGGGTGTTTTTGGGGACAATTCCACGATACGCGGATTTTTAGCAGAAGGATGCTTTTATGGCCCAAATTGATGCTTTTTTCAAGATGATGCACGAACTTGGCGCATCGGATTTACACCTTTCCGCGGGTTCGCAGCCCATTATCCGTCTTCAAGGTGAAATGCAGCGCATCAAATATAAGGTTCTTGAGCATGAAGAGCTGAAGAAGCTTTTGTATGAAATAACTCCAGAAAACAAAGCGAAGATTTTCGAGGAAACGGGCGATGTTGATTTTTCCTATGAAGTCGCTCATCTGGCTCGTTACCGCGCGAATTTTTTCATGCAAAAGCGTGGCATCGGGGCCGTGTTTCGTGAAATTCCACAAAAGATTCTTTCATTGGATGATCTTGGCTTGCCAGGCGTGTTGAAGAATCTGGCCTTGTTGCCCAAGGGCTTGGTCTTGGTCACGGGCCCCACGGGAAGTGGTAAATCCACGACCTTGGCCGCGATCATCGATTATGTGAACAAGATCCGCAAGGATCATATCCTGACCATCGAAGACCCCATCGAATTCGTGCACGAGCCGCAGAATTGCCTCATCAACCAACGCGAGGTCGGACGAGACACCATGTCCTTCAGCGCGGCCTTGCGTGGTGCCTTGCGTGAAGACCCGGATATTATCCTGGTTGGTGAAATGCGCGATCTGGAAACCATCCAGCTGGCCCTGGAAGCGGCGGAAACGGGTCATTTGGTTTTTGGCACCTTGCACACCATTTCCGCCTCCAAGACCATTGACCGTATCATCGAAGTGTTCCCCGGTGACTTGCAGGGCCAAATCCGGTCCGGCCTGGCCGATTCCCTGCGGGCGATCATCGCGCAAAACCTGTTCAAGCGTGTCGATCGTCCGGGCCGGGTCGCGGGCATCGAAATTCTCATCGCGACTCCAGCTGTCCGCAATCTGATTCGCGAGAACAAAATTTTCCAAATCAATTCCGTGATCGAGACCGGGAAAAAATTCGGCATGCAGAGCCTGGACGAGGCGATTTTGAAATTGCTCACGGCGGGCATCATCGATCCTGAACAAGCGTACAACAAAGCGGCCACAAAGTCGAAATTCCGGGAATTTTTAACAACTCCTCCTCAGGATTTCACGGAGGTGTAGGATGCAGCGCGCCCAGCTGGACCACATGTTGAACCAGGTTCTGGATTTTGCTTCGGGAACCTCGGATATCATTTTCACGGTCAACAAACCGATTCAGGTCGAGGTCCATGGCGAGCTGCGTGATGCCCGTGTTTCCCCGAATCCCGGCCCCTTGCTTCCGTTTCAGGTCGAGGCCATCGCCATGTGTCTGATGGGACGCCAGTTACGCCTGTACGAGGATCAGCTTCGCACGGGCTCTTGTGACTTATCCTATGAATTATCTGGTCGCTGTCGGTTCCGTGTCAATATTTTGGGGCAGAAAGGATCCATGGCCATTGTTTTGCGTCGGTTGACCTCCAAGGTACCCACGATCAAGGACTTGGGCCTGCCGGATGTTTTTCATGAAATGACCAAGGAAAAATTTGGTTTGATCCTGGTCACGGGCGCCACGGGAACCGGTAAGACCACGTCCTTGGCCGCCCTGATCGACAATATCAATGTGCTCAACCGCAAACACATCGTCACCCTCGAGGATCCGATAGAATATGTCCACGAGCACAAGCTGGGCACGGTCAACCAACGCGAGCTAGGCATGGATTTCGACACCTTTGCCTCCGGTTTGCGCGCCGCCTTGCGTCAGGCGCCGAAGGTCATCCTTGTTGGTGAAATCCGTGATCGGGAAACGATCTCCATCGCGCTCGAAGCCGCGGAAACGGGCCATCTGGTGCTCGGTACCCTGCACACCAGCGATACCGGCCAGACTATCAACCGCATCATCGGTATGTTTGAATTGCAGGAAGAGCGCTTGATCCGATCCCGGTTGGCGGAAAGTTTGAAATACATTGTTTCCCAGCGATTGCTGACCAAGATTGGCGGGGGCCGGATTCCCGCGTTCGAGATTTTGAAATCCAATATGCGCATCAGGGAAGTCATCCTCAACGGCGAAACCGAGGAGAAGACTTTTTACTCCATAGTCGACGGTGGCGATGCCTACGGAATGATATCTTTCGATAAATATTTGGCGAATCTTTTTTACGAAAACATCGTCTCCGAGGAGATGGCCATGCTCAATGCCTCGGATAAGTCACGACTCGCGCAGATGATCGACAAAATAAAATCTGCCCGGGGAGAAAAAGTGACGGAAATTGAAGGTCTTGAGCTTGATCAAGATTATGATCGCAAGAATGTTATGTTGTGATTGAGGTGGATGCATGGAAATTTCCTGTTCGCATTGCAAGACGACGTTTATTTTGCCCGATGATCGGATTCCGGAAGCGAAAAAGTTCAAGTTGAATTGTCCAAAGTGCCGCGAGCCGATCATTGTCGATATGTCCGAAACGAGTTCGGAATCAGGGACAATGATCGAGACCTTTCCACATGACGCGACAGTGGCCTTTCTTTTCGTGGCCGACGCGATTTTAAGCCAGCGCCTCAAGAGCTTTTTCAAAAAAAATGGTATTTATGTTTCCGACTCGACGGAAATCACGGAAGCAGTCGAGAAGGTTCGCATAAATTATTACAATATAATAGTTCTTGAAGATTCGACCAACTCACTTCCCTTGCATGAAATTTTTAAAAAATGGAACGGGTTGCGCCGACGGGATGTGAACATCATAGTTGTCGGCGGGAATTGCCAAAGCCTGCACGGCCATGAAGCCTTCATGCGTGGCGTCAATTCCGTGATTTCCAAGACGGACAACGACGAAATCGAGAAATTCATGGAGCTTTCCCTTGGGAACTACCAGAAATATATCGAGCCATGGAGCCTTGCGGCACAGCGCTTGCGAGCCCAGGGGTAGACGCTTATGAGCAAAACGGGTTTTTTCGTGGTTCTTTTGGTTTTCGTGAATTTTTTTCTCGCCATCCAAATTTTTGACGGGCAAACCGGACTGCCCGCCTACAATGATCTCAAGGACAAGATTTCCACGATAAACACACGAATTGAGGATATCGACGCGCAAAACCGCCAACTCAGTTCCGAGATTCGTGTCGTGAAGAAGGACGACAAGTATATTGAGCGCCTCGTAAAACGTGAACTTTTTTATGTGGCCGAAAACGAAACAATGTACATTTTCAAATAATATGCACGACACGTTACAGCTTTTGGACGAACTCCTTGCCCATGATTCTGGATCCAAGATTTTTTTCCCGTTGGCTCGCCTGTACAACAAACAGGGCAATGCTCCCCGCGCCATCCAGATTTTGAAAAAAGGTCTTGAATTTCATCCGGATTATCTTGAAGCCCAACTGTTCCTGATAGAACTTCTCCACGAAACCGGCGCGAATGTGGAAGCGGAGGACGTGGCGCGGGCCATTCACGAAAAGCTCGCCACGTACGGACGTTTCTGGACCTCCCTGCGTTCCGCTTTTGCCAAGTCGGAGCAGGACGATCTGTTGACCGCCGCCTTTGTCTTTGAACAAGCGGCCGCGAATCGGCCCGTGGATTTGTTTGCCGTGATGCGAGCCGGTATTTCCCACTACCTCGATACGATGAGTCCACCCGACGCTGTCACGCGGGAACCCGAGGAGGATCTCGATGCCGAGGAAGTGGCACAGCTGTGCATCAACTCCGGGATCAGGACGAAAACCATGGCCAAGCTACTTTCCTCGCAAGGAGAGCATGAGCAAGCCGTGCGCATCTATGATGAATTGATTGCCGCCTGTGACGATCCCGTTGAGCGGGCGGAGTTGACGGGCTTGCGGACAGGGGCTCGGAAGAAAATCGGGGCACGGGATATCCCGGAATCAGGACAAAATGCCAAACTGTACCAACTTTTGAATTCTCTGGCCGACCGCCTGGAGCGAAAAACCATTTCGTGACCGTTCCGGGCGACCGCGCCGCGATTACTTTATAGCCGTTTAACCATAAATACTCTGGAATTTATATGAAATTATTAGTTCTTTTTCTTGCCATGCTCATTTTTTCGGGCTGCCAAGCTCTCCATAAAACCAAGCTTTATTACAACGAATACGTGAACCCAAAAGCTGTCGTTGATTATGACAATGTCGAGGACGCCGACATTCCCTCCGAATTTTTGGACAGGTATTACGCCGTGGACAGTCGTCTGGTGTCGTTGCGCAATCAGATCGACATGGTCGAGGCCGGCGTTGACGCGCAATGGTTCGAATCGCTGAGGGCCACCTATCCGTGGGTACGGGACATCGGGTTCTACGACAACGAGGGCATGTTTACTTCCGGAAGCGAGGCGCTTGCCTACGATACAGGCATTCGTGAAATGCTCGTGGGACTGGACAAGCAACCTGGGAGTGTTTTGCGTCATGACCTTGATCGCTATTTCATGGTCAACACCGTGAAAACCAAGTTGGATACCTACCGCTTCGCGGTGCTGGATTTGGATTTTTCGGCCCTTGTCGACGGTCTTGCCTTGGATGGTCTAATTGTCGCCGTGGGAGACCGGGTCGTGGTCGGGGGCGACGGTGGTTTTTTGGATTCGACGGCCTTTGACCGGGTTTCCACGGACCGGGACTATTCTGGCTCCGTGTCCTCCGGGACCGGGAAATATCGTTGGATTCGTAGCCATGCATCCGATAACATTGTATATTTTTATGCAAAATAAGAGTTTGCCATGAGACAAGTCACAGTGGTCGAGCACTTGCTGCTCAGTCAGAAAGAACGCCCGATGGCTTCCGGGCGGTTCACCCGGTTGCTTACCGAGCTCATCCTGTCCGCCAAGATTATCGGCCGCGAAGTTTCAAAAGCGGGCCTGTTGGATGTTCTGGGCGCCACGGGCGAGGTCAACGTCCAAGGCGAGGCCGTGCAGAAGCTCGATGATTTCGCCAATCGGGTCATCATCCGACGGATGGAACGAGCCGGTGTCCTCTGCGCCATGGTTTCCGAGGAAAACGCGGATTTTATCGAGATTCCCCGTCATTATCCCGTTGGCGACTATATCTTGGTTTTTGATCCGCTGGACGGATCGGCCAATATCGACGCCAACGTCAGTATTGGCACTATTTTCGGCATCTACCGGCGGACATCGTTTAGCCAGTCAGCCGTGACCGTTGGCGAAATTCTGCAAAAGGGCGCGATGCAGGTCGCGGCGGGGTACATCATTTACGGCTCGTCAACCATGCTGGTCTATACCGCCGGCAGCGGCGTGCACGGTTTTACCCTGGACCCCAGCGTGGGCGAATTTTTGCTTTCACATCCAGATATCAAAATTCCCGAGCAAGGCCGGATTTATTCCGTGAACGAGGGATACTGTTCATATTGGGACGAGCCGACCCGAAAGATCGTCGAATACTTCAAGTCTTCCAACAATGCGCTGGGGACTCCGTACAGTTTGCGGTATATTGGTTCCTTGGTTTCCGATTTCCATAGAAATTTGATCTATGGCGGAATTTTTATGTACCCAGCCGACACCCGCGATCCGCGCAAGCCGGCCGGAAAACTGCGTCTGATGCTGGAGGCCTCGCCCATGGCCATGATCGTGGAACAGGCCGGTGGTATGGCGATCGATGGCACGCGCCGCATTCTCGACATCGAACCCCAGGAATTGCATCAACGGGTGCCCTTGTTCGTTGGTTCCAAGGCCGATGTCGAGATCGTGCGCCAGTATTACGCGCAGGCGTCCGCGTAGAGTGATCATATGATTTGTCTGGGAATTGAAACATCCTGCGACGAAACCTCCGTCGGCATCTGGCGTCCGGAGCATGGCGTCCGGGATGTCGTGCACTCCCAGGTTCCGATGCACGCGGTTTTTGGAGGCGTTGTTCCGGAGCTTGCGTCCCGCGAGCATTTGCGCCAGCTGGACGGCCTGATGCAGGGCTTGGTCCGGGATGAAAATATCGATTTGGGCGATTTGGACGTGATTGCCGTGACCAGGGGCCCTGGCCTTTTGGGGGCGCTTTTGGTCGGCATTGCCTACGCCAAATCCCTGGCCATGGCCTTGGATGTGCCCATTGTCGGCGTGAACCACTTGCAGGCGCATCTGCTCGCCTGCGAATTCGAGGCGCCGATCGAGTACCCCGCGTTGGGCCTGCTCGTTTCCGGCGGGCACACGCATCTTTATTGGATGCGGGACGAACTGGATTTCCAACTTGTGGGCAGAACCCTGGATGACGCTGCGGGAGAGGCTTTCGACAAGATCGCCAAACTGCTGAATCTTCCGTATCCAGGTGGGAAATATATCGATATTCTGGCCGGGCATGGAACGGCGGATCCACGGTTATTCACCCGTCCATACCTGAACAATTCCAATTGCGACTTCAGTTTCAGCGGGCTCAAGACAGCCGTGGCGCACTATGTCGCCGGCCATGACCTGCCCCGGATCGATTACGCGCAATTCCAGGTGGACGCGATTCCCACGGTGATTAAAGACCTGTGCGCCTCGGTGAATCTGACCATCGTCCAGACGTTGCTTGAAAAGACACGTCGCGCCCTGGATGCCCATCCAGGTGCCCGGACCTTGTGCGTGGCTGGCGGGGTTGCCGCGAATTCCATGGTGCGGCGTGAGTTTTTTGATTTTGCCACGGCTCATGGCCTCAAATTTTTGGTTCCTGGCCAAAACTATTGTGGTGATAATGGGGCTATGATAGCGTACACAGGACAACGAATCGCGGCGCGGGGCCTTGCCAGCGCCCTGGACTTCGAGGCTATCCCCCGGGGAAAGCCGGTCCCGAATGACTACATCGTAAACCCTTTCTTCAAGGAGTGAATAATGGCAGCCCAAGTAAGTGATGCTGGATTTGACGCTGAAGTTTTGAAAAGCGACCTTCCTGTTCTGGTCGATTTTTGGGCCCCATGGTGTGGTCCCTGCCGGGCAATTGCCCCCGTGATCGAGGAACTGTCCCAGGAGTTCGAGGGCAAGGTAAAAATTTGTAAGATGAATGTGGACGAAAACCCGAGCACTCCGAGCAAATATGGTATTCGCGCCATCCCGACCCTGATTCTCTTCAAGGGCGGCGAAGTCGCGGAGCAGGTGACCGGAGCCGTGTCCAAGGCCAGTCTGAAGCAGATGCTGAGCGACAAGGCCTAGGGCTGTTCGGTCCGTATGTATTTTTGAAGGGTGGCCACGCTTCGTCGGTCACCCTCTCTTTTTTTTGTCCTTGGAAGGTCTCGACATGCCGTGGATCACGGACCCTCCTGTCCGGTGACAAGGGGCGCTCATCATCTTTTATCCATGAAGCGGATTTGTCTCATGCGTAAACTCTTTCTTTGTTGTGTTTGCCTTTTTTTTGTGAATGGGTGCGGAGTTATTGATTATTATTTTTTAGCGCCGCCAGAGGATACGGCCCAGGAGCTTTTTGAAAACGCCAAGACGAACATGGCGGACAAGGAATACCCTCCCGCCATAGAGGCGCTGACCAAGCTGAATGACCGCTATCCATTCAGCCCCTTTGCTGTACAGGCCAGGCTGATGCTTGGTGATGCCTTTTTCTTGAATGAGCAGTACATTGAGGCGGTGGATGTTTACGAAGATTTTTCCAGCATGCATCCCCGCCACGAAAATATCGACTATGTGTTGTTCCAGATTGGAGTCGCCAAGTACAATGCGCATCAATCCATAGATCTGCCGCAGACGGAACTGGCCCTGGCCATCGAATCATTCCGGCGGATCGTCGAGGGCCATCCCCAGAGCGCCTACCGTGATCAGGCCAGCGATTACATCGTGAAATGTCGCAAACTCTTGGCCGAGCACGAATTGTATGTCGCGGACTATTATTTCAAGTCCAAGGAATATAAGGCCGCTTGGTTACGCTATTCGCAAGTGATCAACAACTACCCTGAACAAAAAGAACTGGTTGATCTGGCGGCGGCGAAGCAGAAAGTGGCTTTTTATTATTACCAGGAAGAAGAAAACGACAAGGCTCGCAAGCCGAGCACGTTCAAAAAGTTTTTTGACTGGCTTTAGATTTTTCAATTCATGCTGCCGCGAGGTTCTTGCCTCGCGGCCTGTATGGTCCGCAATGTTTCCTCGAAGATCTCCCGGGAATGCAGCATGGCGATGTGGCTGATGTCCGCTGTTTTTTGATTTTTCCATCCGGGAATCGGGCACCTGAGCGCCGAGGTGGGCAGAACCATGTTGTCGGCTCGGGACCATAAAGCCAACCCTTGAATGCTTTTGGGAAAGGGAAGGGCGGCCAAGTGGCGGATTGTCGGGCTCTCGTGCCAAATAAACCGTCCCAGTGAGTGCATGGCAAAAGGGGCCAGCTTGCTGCCTTGAAAGGGCGCGCCCAGGGTAGTCAGGGTTTTGATTTCCGGGCAGCACGACAGCTCGGCCACGGCCGCGCGGAGAAGCAGGCCTCCCAGACTGTGGCCAAGCAAGTGGATTTCGCGGCCTGGATGCTCCTGGCGGATGCGTTCCACGCGTTGGCGGACGTTGGCGATGGTTTGATCAAGGTCGGCCGCCCCCCAGCTGGAGTAGCCGATGCATGCCGTCGCGAAGCCCCGTGCGTGAAACCAGCGGCGAAACAGAATCCAAGCGCTTGGATTGTGGAAGAGGCCGTGAACCATGACGACCACGGGCGCGGTCCCTGGTTGGGCGTCGCGCCACAATCCTGGCCAGAGTCCAAGGGGATGGAGGGCGAGGACAAGGGCTTCGCTCAGGGCGCTCCGGATGGCCGCTAGGCTGCCCAATTTCAGGAAGTAGCCGAGATCCTGGCCGGTTCGGTTGGCCTCTTCGTAACAAAACAAGGTGTACGTCAAAAGAGTTGCCAGGGCGGGAATTCCGAGGACGAAGAGCACGATGATGGTCATGGACGGACTCGTTTTTGGAAATGGGTGTTGGCGTCCAGGCTTTCGATGAGCTTGCGGTGGCCGGCCGGAAAAGCGAGGTTTTTTACTTCCGACCACCCGAGCCAGCGGTATTCCTGGGCGGCGTGCAGGGTCACGGTTTTTGGGTCGGATTGCAGTTCGACGAAAAAGGCGTGCATGGTCACGCGGTACCGGGTGTAGCTGTGCTTGAAGGCATCGATGGGCTCGGGCCGACCGACCCGCAGCCGTGTTTCTTCCATGTATTCGCGCACGACGGTCGCGGCCGGGCTTTCTCCCTCCTCGACCACGCCTCCGGGAAATTCCCACAGGTTGCCCCAGACATCGTCGGCATTGCGCTGTTGCACGAAAACATGCCCGTCATGCACCAAGACGCCGGTGGCCATGGAAAGGTGGATGGGCGTGGATGCCTTGGGCGTCACGGGACGTTCTTCCTGTAGCCCCAGGCTGACCGCCTGGCACCAGGATGCGATCGGGCATGCGTCGCAGGATGGCCCGCGCGGGGTGCAGACCAGACTTCCAAATTCCATCACGGCCTGATTGAAGATCCGGGCCTGGCCGCGAGGCAGGAGCCGGGAGCATTCCCGAGCGATACGTTTTTGGGCCGCCCGGGATTTGATGGGTTCGGCGATATCGAAAAGTCGGCTCATGACCCGCTCCACATTGGCATCGACCACGGGCACGTCCTGGCCGTGCGCGATGCTGGCGATGGCCGCAGCGGTGTAGGGGCCAATACCGGGCAGGCCGCGCAGGATCTGGATGTCGTCGGGGACGCGACCACCGTGCTCGGCCAGTATCTGGCGCGCCGCGCGGTGCAGGTTGCGGGCCCGCGAGTAATAACCCAATCCTTCCCAGGCCTTGAGCACACTGTCCTCGCTGGCCTCGGCGAGAGTCCTGATATCCGGAAAGCGTTCCATCCAGCGCTCGAAATAGGCCACGCCACGCTCCATCTGGGTTTGCTGGAGCATGACCTCCGAGATCCAGACATGGTAAGGGGCGTAGGTCCGGCGCCAGGGCAGGGGACGGTTGTTGGCCTGGAACCAGTCCATGAGGATCTGGGTCAGGGGCTTGGGTGCGGTCATGAAGTTCTCCGTCGCGGTCATGTCGGAATCCGGCTCATGCGCCATGCTCGGGAACGTGGGCCGCCCCCGGCGCTACCGTATTTACCGCCCCAGGGAAATATGAAATTCAGGACCCAATGTGAACGGGTGACCGTGGAGGAAAGATGGCCACTTTTGATTATGACATTGGCGTCATTGGTGGCGGGGCGGCGGGACTGACCGTCGTGGCCGGGGCTGCCCGGCTGGGGGCCAGGGTCGTGCTCATCGAAAAGGAGGGGCGGCTTGGCGGCGACTGTCTGCATCACGGGTGCGTGCCCAGCAAGACGCTGCTGCACGCGGCCCGCCTCTATCATCAGGCTCGCACCATGGACCGCTTCGGATTGCCGGCCGTCACTCCGGGTCCCGTGGATTTTCGGCGGGTCCGGGCCCGCATCCGCGAGGTCATCGCGGCCATCGAACCCCATGATTCTCCGGCCCGTTTTTGTGGTCTGGGGGCCATGGTCCGCCAGGGACAGCCGGAATTTGTCGACGAGCATCTGGTGCAATTGGGATCGGAGCGGGTTTCGGCCCGATTCTGGGTGGTGGCGACGGGTTCCGAGCCCGCCATGGCCGATGTACCGGGGCTGCCCGACATCTCCTTTCTGACCAACAAGGAGCTTTTCGACCTGGACGAGCTGCCGTCGTCCCTGCTCATTCTGGGCGGTGGCGCCATTGCCGTGGAAATGGCCCAGGCCTTTGCCCGGCTCGGCGGCACGGTCACGATTTTGCAGCGCGGAACCCAGCTCCTGAGCCGCGAGGATCCGGACATGGCCGCGTTGATCCAGGGTCGGTTGGAAGAGGAGGGCGTGCGTTGCGTGCTTGGATTTCGGGCCACGGGAGTGACCCGGGAACACGGTCTCGTTGTCGCGCGGGGCGAGCAAAACGGTCAAGCCTGCGTTTTTCAAGGAGCACGACTGCTGGTGGCGCGGGGGCGACGGGCCAATACCACCGGCCTGGGTCTGGGTGGACTGGGAATCGAGGAAAGCGCGCAAGGTTTGGCCGTCGATTCCCGATTGCGCACGGTTCACGGGAATATTTTCGCGGCTGGTGACGTGACCGGGAAGTACCAATTTACCCATGCCGCTGGCTATGAGGGCGGGGTGGTCATTGCCAATACGGTTTTTCGCCTGCCCCGCAAGGCCGATCACACCTGGATGCCCTGGTGCGTTTACACGGAGCCGGAGCTGGCCTCCATTGGTCTGAACGAGAAGCGGGCCCTGGCCCGGGGAATCGCCCATGCGGTCTGGACGGAGGACTTCGCCGCCAACGACCGCGCCCTGGCCGAGGGCGAGGGGAGGGGGATGCTGAAGATGTTGGTGGATGAACGGGAACGGCCCTTGGGGGTGCAGATTTACGGACCGCGAGCCGGAGAGCTGCTTGGGGTGTGGGCCACCTTTTTCGCGGGTAACATGAAATTGCCGGCCCTTGCCGGCGCCGTGTTTCCGTATCCGACCATGGGCGAGATCAGCAAACGCGTCGCGGGCAGCCTGGTTGGCCGCAAGCTCTTCTCGGAGCGGGTTCGCAAGGGGCTGGCCCTGATTTTTCAGCTCAAGGGACGGGCCGACGGCTCAGTCTGCGGCCTAAACGAGGACGACGCATGATTTCCGTGGTTCTGCCCTGTTTCAACGCCGCGGGTTCCCTGCCGGCCTGCCTGGACAGCCTTCTGGCCCAGACCTGGACGGATTTCGAAATCGTGGCCGTCGACGATGGGTCCACGGACGCAAGTCTCCGGGTCCTGCATGCCTTTGCCCTTCGTGACCCACGAGTGCGCGTTTTTGCCCGACCCCATGGCGGCGTTGTCCAGGCCATGAATTTTGGCCTGGAATCGTGCCGGGGGGACTACGTGGCCCGCATGGACAGCGACGACATTTGCCTCCCGGAACGCCTGGCCGTGCAAAAATCCCATCTGGACCGGCATTCGTATATCGGATTGGTCGGCGGGCTGGTTCGTTTTGGCGGCGACCCATTGGCCGGCAAGGGCTATGGAGCCTATGTGGACTGGACCAATTCCCTGGTTTCGGAAGAGGACATCCGGTTGGGCCGGTTTGTCGAATCGCCCTTCGCCAATCCCAGCATCATGTTCCGCAAAGAGCTTGTCAGCCGGCATGGGGCGTTTTATGACGGCCCGTTTCCCGAGGATTACGAATTGATCCTGCGCTGGCTGGACGCCGGCGTGCGCATGGACAAGGTGGCGCGCGAGGTGCTGATCTGGAACGATCCCCCGACCCGCCTGTCCCGCACGGATTCCCGCTACGCCGTGGATGCGTTCTACCGTGTCAAGTCCGAGTATCTGGCTCGTTGGCTGACGGGGCGCGGCGTGTATCGGGTGGCCGTGGTCGGAGCCGGCCGCGTCACCCGTCGCCGAGCCCTGATGCTGGAGGACCACGGCATCGCCATCACCCGCTGGCTGGATGTCGATCCGGACAAGATCGGGCATGTCGTCAATGGCCGGCCGGTCTGCTCCTGGAGCGCGGATCTTCCGGACACGGAATTCGTGCTGTCCTTTGTCGGCAGCCGAGGCGCCGGGGCGCGTATTTCCCGGGAATTGGTCCAGCGCGGCCACGTGCCGGGACGAACTTTTTTGCTGGCGGCCTAGGGGCGTCGGCGTGAACACAGCAACCATCACCCGTGGAGGTGAACCATGGATTTGATACAATTTTCAAAGGAAATCGAAACAGTTTTGCGCAAGGCCGCCTCGGAGATCGATCTTGTTTCTCCGGCCAGCGAGGACGGTGCGTTGTGGGGATTCGAGTTGGACGACGATGCCAGTGGTTTTGTGTCCCTGGAATCCAACCAGGGTACGTTCGACGTGCCCACGGTGACCATCTCCCTGTCCTTGGGCGCCATCGAGGACATTGGCAAGGACGACCTCGTCGATCTTTTGATCATCAACGGCGATTTGCTGGGCGCTTCCCTGACCATCACCCCGCCCCTGGGCGAGGAGCAGGAGGAATTCCTCATGTTGCAGACCAAGTTCGTGGCCTCGGAGTTTTCCGAGGACATGTTCTCCAAGTCCATCACCTCGCTCATGACCCAGATGTCCATCTTTTTCGAAGCCGAGTAAGTTTCGTTTTTCATAGACCATGGCCGCGAGCACCCCGTGTTCGCGCCCGTCGGCGCATTTTGTGCCCGACGGGCGCGGCCGGGTGCCCGCCGCGCCGTTTCCCACGCATATCACGCATGAGTAAAATCACAGTTCAAGCTGTTTCCAAATCCTATTCCGGTGTGGATCTTTTTTCCGGACTGTCCATGGAAGTGCACGCCGGCACCCGTTTGGCCTTGGTCGGTCCCAATGGATGCGGCAAGTCCACCCTGTTGAAAATCATGGCCGGGGAAGTGTCGCCGGACAGTGGCAAGGTGACCATTCCCAAGGGCACGCAGATTGGATTCGTCCATCAGGAATTGGGCGGGGCCGATCTGGAAAAAACGTTGGAGGATTTCGTCCTCGAGGTTTTGCCGTCCTGGACCGAATTCTGGCATGAATGGCGCGCGGCCTTGGATGCCGGAGACGACGGTGCCCTGATTCGTCTGGCCCGCCGACAGGAGGAGTTGGAGCATCAATACGGCTACAATCCCGAGCACCGGGCCCAGGCTATTCTGGGTGGCCTGGGTTTTTCCGAATCCACATTCCCGCGCCCCGTGGGCGAATTGAGCGGCGGGTGGCGGGAGCGGGCCAAGCTGGCCCGGGTTCTGGTCGCGGGCGCCGATATTTTGTTTTTGGACGAGCCCACCAACCATCTTGATTTGGAAGCCGTGGAGTGGCTCGAGGACTATGTTCGCGCCTTTACTGGCGTGCTCGTCTTTGTCGCCCATGACCGCTATTTCCTGGACCATGCCGCCAACAAGATCTTGTTTTTGGGTGGGGAAAAGCCCGTCCTGCGCGACGGAAATTTTTCCCAATTCGTGCAGTGGAACGCCGAACGGAGCGAGCAGGCGCGGCGTCAGGCCGAGAAGCTGCGGACCGAGATCGGCAAGAAGCAGGCTTTCGTCGATCGGTTTCGCTATAAAGCGACCAAGGCGCGGCAGGCGCAGAGCCGCTTGGGGCAGATCGACAAACTGCAGAACGAGCTGGAAACCCTGACTTCCGAAAGCCGTTCCCGCACCCTGTCCTTCACGTGGCCCGAGCCCGAGCGCGGCAATCAGACCGTGCTCTCGGCCGTGAACCTGTCCTTTTCCTTCGCCGACGCCCCGCTTTTTTCAGGCCTTGATTTTCATATCTACCGTGGTCAGAAGATTGGCTTGGTCGGCCCCAATGGCCGGGGCAAATCAACCCTCATCAAGCTCATCACCGGCAGCCTGGCTCCGACCCAGGGCAAGGTCGCCTTGGGTTCGAGCATCTCCACCGGGTACTTCAGCCAACACCAGACCGACATCCTGCGGCCGGCCTTCACGGTCATGTCCGAAATCAGGCGCCTGGCCTCGCCATCCAGTTCGGATTTTCAGCTCAAGTCCGTGCTGGGGTTGTTCATGCTCGGCGAGTCCTACTGGGAAAAAAAGGTCGAGGATTTAAGTGGCGGCGAAAAAAACAGGTTGGTGCTGTGCTCCCTGTTTTTGAGTCGGGCCAATTTTTTGATCATGGACGAGCCGACCAACCACCTGGACATGGAAAGCCGGGAGGCATTGGTCGATGCCCTGTGCGCATATACCGGGACCATGCTCGTGATCGCGCACGATCGCTATCTGCTGTCCGAGGTCGTGGACGAGATTTGGGAACTGCATCCGGACCGGATCGAGATGCACCACTACGGATTCGATGAATATCACGCCCACAAAAAGGCCCAGGAGGCGGCACGGGAGGCCAGGAAGCCCGAGACGGCCAAGGGCGTTCGCCAGGACCTCAAACAGAAGAAGCGGGAAGAGGCCGAGGCCCGCAATCGCATGCATCGCCAGGCCAAACCCCTGCGCGCCAAGTACGAAAAGCTGGAGGCGGAGCTGGAAGCCAATTTGCTCGAACAGGACGCCCTGGAGGCGATCCTGGCCGACCCGGCCACCTATGAGGACGTCACGGCGTCGCGTGAAGCGGGGCTGCGGTTCAGCCAGCTTCAGAACCGGGCCGAGGAGCTGATGTCCGATCTGGCCTATCTGGAAAAGGAACTCCAAGACATGGAAGGGCGGTGCTGACCGGGGCGTGGCAAACTGGCTGGTGTCTTGCCGCGACATGGCGCCGTGTCCTTGAAAATAATGTGGTGGCGCGAAATTTTGGCGAGGATGGGGGGCTAACTGCCCTTGACCTAGCGCCCAATAGCGCGGGTTGGCTGTTTTCCCTCTGGAAAATACGGGCAACAAAAGTTATGAGCTCCGTGATCGGAGCCCACGTCATGTCCTGGGTTTGGTGGATCGCCAGCGGCTGACGAGGCGCGAGGCTCTGTTTGGGTGGTTTTGGTCGGGATTTTTTCGTGTGTTCGTCTTGGACGAAGCGGACTTGGTGGTGCCCACGCTTTGGGATAAGACCATGCCGTGCCCCGGGTCGACCCGTGATCTCTATTTTTGGAGGAAGCCCAATGTCTGTTTTTTTGTACAAAGCCAAAGCCCGCAGTGGCCGAACGATCAAGGGCGACCTGGACGCCCCCACGTTGGAATTTGCCGAAAGCATTCTCCGCCGCAAGGGCTACACGGATCTCCGCGTCAAGCCAAAGCCCAAGGATCTGCTGGAGGGAACGTTTTTGGAGGGAGGGGTTTCGTCGCGGGACATGGTTGTTTTCAGCCGCCAATTCGCGACCATGATCAATGCCGGCGTTCCTATCTTGCAGGCATTGCAGATCATGTGCGAGCAGACGGAAAACCAAAAATTGCGGCGCAAGCTTTACTCCATCCGGAACGACATCGAGGGCGGCAGCTCGCTTTTCGATGGACTGAAAAAGCATCCGGATATTTTCGATGCCCTGTATACCAACATGGTCAACGCTGGCGAAACTGGTGGTATCCTGGACACGGTCTTGCTGCGGTTGGCCGAGTACATCGAGAAGGCCGCCAAGCTCAAGGCCAAGATCAAGGGCGCCATGATCTATCCGGGCGTGGTCGTGACCGTGGCCGTGGGCGTCATCGCGGTCATTCTGATCTTCGTCATCCCGACCTTCGAACAGATGTTCCGGGAATCCGGCGGGGCACTGCCGGCCCCAACCCAGTTCGTCATTGGCCTGAGTAATTTCGTGACCCAGAATTTTTTGTTGCTTGTTGCTGGGATCATAGCTTTTTTCGTGGGTTTTAAGTTTTTCTACAAATGGGAACGGGGCAAGATCCTGGTGGACCGCTGGGTGCTCTTTTTGCCCGTGTTTGGCCCCTTGCTGCGCAAGGCGGCCGTGGCCAAGTTCAGCCGAACCCTTTCGACCATGGTTTCCAGCGGCGTCCCCATCCTGAACGCCTTGGATATTGTTTCGCGCACATCCGGTAACAAAACCGTCGAGCTTGGTGTTTTGGACGCCAAAAGGTCCATCGCCGAGGGGCAAAGTCTGGCCGATCCCTTGGAGGAAACCGGGGTTTTCCCGCCCATGGTCATCCACATGATTTCCATCGGAGAAACCACCGGCGCTCTGGATTCCATGTTGTCCAAGATCGCCGATTTCTATGACGACGAGGTGGACGTGGCCGTGGACGCCCTGACCTCCCTCATCGAGCCGATCATGATCGTTTTTCTGGGCGTGGTCGTTGGTGGACTGGTCGTCAGTATGTATCTGCCCATATTCTCCATTGCGGATACCGTGGCGTAACATTTCGAGGAGATATCGTGCGTATCATCGATTTGATCCAGCGGCGGAAACCATTTTTGTCGCTGGAATTTTTTCCTCCCAAGGATCGGGTCCAATGGCCCGCGTTTTTTGACGTCGTCCGCCAGCTCAAGGGCCTGGCGCCGCTTTTTTGTTCCGTGACCTATGGCGCCGGTGGCGGCACCCAGCACAACACCCTGGAAGTCGTGACCCGCATGAAGCAGGAGTATGGTCTGGAGCCGTTGACCCACCTAACCTGTGTCGGGGCCGATGCCGGCCGGATTCGTTCCTTTCTGGACAATGCCCGGGAGGGCGGCGTGGAAAATGTCCTCGCCCTGCGGGGAGACCCGCCGCGCGGAGCCGACGCGTTCGTGCCGGACAGCGAGGCGTTCCGGCATGGCAATGATCTGGTTTCGTTCATCCACGACGCGTATCCCCAGCTGTGCATCGGTGTTGCCGGCTACCCCGAAACGCATCCGGAAGCCCCCTCGGCCGAGGTTGATCTGGGCAATCTGAAGCGCAAGGTCGATGCCGGGGCGGACTTTGTCATCACCCAGCTTTTTTTCGACAACGATCTGTATTTTGATTTCGTGGACAGGGCCAGGGCCCTGGGCATCACGGTTCCAATCATACCCGGCGTGCTTCCGGTGGCCAATTTGGGCGCGTTGAAGCGCATGTTGTCCTTTTGCGGAGCCAGCGTCCCCGACGACTACATGCGGGACTTGGAACACGTTCATGCCGCGTATGGGGACAGCGGGGTGCGCGGTCTGGGCCTTGGCCATGCCAAGAACCAGATCCGAAATCTGCTTGACCGGGGAGCTCCTGGCGTGCATCTGTACACTCTCAACAAAGCCGATACCTGCCTGGAAATTTGGAAGGAATTCGGAGACCGGGTTGGGGGCGAGTAACTTTTTGGAGGCGATAATGACACAGCAACCAGTCGTGGCAGTAGTGGGCGCAACGGGCGCCGTGGGTCGGGAAATGCTTGATACCCTGGTCCGCAGAAATTTTCCCCATTCCGAGGTTCGGGCCCTGGCCTCGTCCAGGTCGGCCGGGACCACGGTGGAGTTTGGCGGCCGTACCTTGACCGTGCGGGAGCTCACCGAGGATTCCTTCGCCGGCGTCGACTTGGCGCTCTTTTCCGCTGGCGGCTCGACCTCCGAGAAATTCGCTCCGTGCGCGGCCAAGGCCGGGTGCGTGGTCGTGGACAATTCCAGCGCGTGGCGCATGGACCCGGGCGTGCCCCTGGTCGTTCCCGAGGTCAATCCCGACGACCTGTCCTGGCACAAGGGCATTATCGCCAACCCCAACTGTTCCACCATTCAAATGGTCGTGGCCTTGAAGCCCTTGCACGACGCGGCCCGGATCAAGCGCATCGTGGTTTCCACCTATCAGGCGGTGTCTGGCACGGGGCAAAAAGCCATCGTCGAGCTGGAGACCCAGGTGCGTCAGCTTTTCAATGGTCAGGACGCCTCATGCGCTGTTTATCCGCACCGCATCGCCTTCAATTGCCTGCCGCAGATCGATGTCTTCCTGGACAACGAATACACCAAGGAAGAAATGAAGATGGTCCACGAGACCAAAAAGATCATGGGCGACGACAGCATCCGGGTCACGGCGACCACGGTCCGCGTGCCGGTTTTTTACGGGCACAGTGAAAGCGTGAATATCGAGACCGAGAAGAAGCTGACCTCCAAGGAAGCCAGGGCCATTTTGTCCCAGGCGCCAGGAGTGCGCGTCCTGGATAACCCGAGCGAAAAAATTTACCCCATGCCCATCCTGGCGGCGGGCGAGGATGACACCTTTGTTGGACGTATCCGCGAGGATGACACCATCGAGAACGGACTGAACCTGTTCGTCGTGGCCGACAACATCCGCAAGGGCGCGGCCCTCAACGCCGTCCAGATTGCCGAGGTCCTGCTGCAGCGGAATTTGTTGCGCGTCCCCTAGCATCCTCCTCGCGTTTCGCGTATCCTACACGCCCCGGTCCGGAAACGGTCTGGGGCGTGCTTCGTCAGAATTTCGCATCATGGTTATTTGCTGGAGCTCGTCATGGCTAAACTGGAAACAGAGCAGTATTTCGTGGATCGCTTGCTGGGCTCTCCCCGGCCTGGCGAGGAAAACATTTTGGCCTTTTATGACCACGGCATGGACGCCATCTTCACCAACCCACGGCTCATGGTCATTCCTTTGGACGATCATCTGGTCCATCGAGGGGACGGTGTTTTTGAAGCCCTGCGTTTTGAAAACCGGGCAATTTACCAACTCGATGAACACCTGGGCCGCTTGACGCGTTCCGCCGGGGCCATTGGATTGATCCCGCCAGTGGACGTGGATGTCCTTCGGTCCCTGGTTTTCGAGGTGTGTCAGGCCAGTCGGGCCGCCGAGGGAAATGTGCTGATTTTTTGCGGGCGCGGTCCAGGCGGGTTCACCCTGGATTACCGGGAATGCCCCCGGTCCAGCCTGTATATCGTGGCCAAACGATTTGCCCGCAAGCCGGATTCGTTCTGGACGCAAGGTGTCAGTGCCATGCGGACCAGCATTCCCGCCAAGCAGGGATGGATGTCCCAGATCAAGAGTGTCAACTATTTGCCCAACGTGCTCATGAAAAAGGACGCCATCGAGCACGACGCGGATTATCCGCTGTGTTTTGACGCCGATGATTGTCTGGCCGAGGGGTCCACGGAGAATGTGGTCTTGGTCGATGCGGCCGGGATTTTCGTTGTTCCCGAACTGAGAAACGCGCTGACCGGCACGACCTTGGCCCGGGCCATGGACCTCATGCGGGCGCGCATGGTTGTCGCGACCCGACCGGTGCCGGAAGAAGAATTGTATGGATGCCGGGAGATTATCTTGCTTGGGACAAGCATCGATGCCGTGGGGGTGGTCCGGTATAACGGGCGTGTCGTTGGCGATGGACAACCAGGCCCCGTGGCAGGCCAGTTGCGCGAACTGCTGGTGGCCGACAGAGGGGCCCGGGCCACGAGGTTTTGATGGCGACCCAGGTCGACACGGTTTTCCGAATTCCGCCTTTTCGAGTCCTTCATGTCGATTTGGGCATGGAATACCGGGGCGGGCAACGCCAGGTTTTGTATCTGGCACGCGAGCAGCTGCGCGCGGGCATGGATGTTCGCGTGGCAAGCCCCAAGGGCGCTCCCATCCTGGACATGGCCGGGCGAATGGGGATTCCGGTCGTGATTCTTCCCGCGCGGTACGATTTCGACCCGCGCAACATCTTCTGTCTGGCGCGGGCGTGCGGTGGCAGCGATACCATCCTTCACACCCATGACGCGCGTGGCGCATCCCTGGGCGCGTTGGTTTCGCTGGCGCGGTGGCGGGTTTGCCTAGTGCACACCCGCCGGGTCAGCTATTCCCTGGGCCAGGGCTGGAGTCGGTGGAAATATCGGCGCGGTCATTGCGTGGTCTGTGTCAGCCGCGAGGTCGAGGACGTGGTTCGTGGGGCGGGAGTTGCCCGGACCAGGGTCATTGCCAGCACGATCCCCTTGGAACGCTACACGCCGCGTGGCCACGAAAATGGCGGCCGAATCGGGGTCATTGGCGCCTTGTCGCCCCAAAAGGGGCATGCCCAGTTTTTTGCCGCCTTGGCGCGGCTGGAAAAAATTCCAGAAGTGTGGGTGGTCGGCGCCGGCGAGCTGGAATCCGGATTACGCGCCCAGGCCAGTCAACTTGGCCTGGACGGGCACATCGTCTGGAAAGGACATGTCGAGAGTTTTCAGGTTTTGCCCTTTTTGGACATTCTCGTTGTCCCGTCGGCTCATGGCGAGGGCTCCAGCGGGGTGATCAAGGAAGGATGGGTGTCCCAGGTCCCTGTTGTTTGTTCGGATTTGCCCGCCAATGAAGAGTTGGTTCAGAACGAAGTTAATGGATTGGTGTTTCGAAATGGAGATGTTGCACATCTTGCCGCGCAGATTGAACGTTTGCGCAAGGAACCAGCCTTGGTGAAGACCCTTGTGGCCCAAGGCTGTAAAGATGTCGAATTGTACGCACCAGCGCGCATGCATGAATTGTATGTTCATGCCTATGTTGCGTTTTGCGATTACGGGTGCAAGAAGAATAATAAATTCGTGGGCCAGTCATGAAGCATATTTTTAGCGAAAGAAGTACGGATATTCTCAATTTTATCAATCAAAGCATTGTTATTATCGCGAATTACAAAATTTTATATCATAATAATTGTTTTGCGCAGCTGGCTGGTAACTGTGGTCGCGGCTTGCGTGGCATGCATTTTTTCGAATTTGTCATGGACAATGACCGTAACAAGGTCTGTAAATATTTGTCGTCGATCAAGGAAAGCGGCACGTTTTGCGTGAGCAATGTTTTTGAGTTCAACTTTATCAATTGTGATGACAAGGAATATGTCCTTGAGTTGAGCGGGAAAAAAATAGAGTACGACGGTCAGCCCGCGATCCTGTGCTCTTTGAATGACATCACGGAAAAGCTGAAAAAAACCAGGGAGCTTCGTCGGGTCATGGATTCGATCCCCGAAGTGATCATTGCTTTTGACCGCCACCACCGGAAAATTGTGTCCGCCAACAGCGCCACCGAGGGAATTTATGGCATTCCGGCGGAGCAGTTCGAGCAGAACCTTTTTCATCCGATTGATCTCGTCGTGCCCGAGGACCAAGAACGGGTCAAAGCCTTCTACTATGGCTTGGTTGATTTGGAGTACGAAAAGATCGAGTACCGCATCGTGACCGCCGCCGGTGAAACCAAGTGGGTTCGGGACGAAGGCGAGGTGATCTACAAGGAACATGGGCACGGCAAGATTCAGCAGGTCTACCATTTTATCAAGGACATCACGGAGCGGAAGCAGGACGTTGAAATGTTGCGCATCAGCGAGCGCAAATACCGAAGAATTTTCGAGCACTCAACCGATCCGATTTTCGTGGCCACGGCCGATGGAAAATTCATCGATATCAACGACGCGGCCATCCGCCTGTTGGGTTTCGCCGACAAGGCCGACGCGTTGTCCGCCAATGCCTCGGACTATTTTTGTGATCCTCGTGAGCGGGACGTGATGATTGAAAAAATTTGGGCCGACGGCAGCATCACCGACTATCCCGTCAAAATCCGGACGTTTTCGGGCGGCGTGATTGAAGTCATGATAACGGCCGGATGCAAGAAAAATTCACGCACCGGTCGTTTTGAAACCTACCAGGCCATCATCCATGACACACGGCATATTATCGAACGCACGGAATTGGAGACATACCGCCGGACCCTGGGTGGTATTTCGGATCGCCTCAATAATCTGATCCAGGTCCAGGTCATGCATTACGGACTGATTCACGATTACATGGGCAGCATTGAAACCTGTGCGGATGACTCTCAAAAAGTCAAATATTTGGACAAGATCCTCGAGGTTATCGCGGATTCCGAAAATATCGTGTCCGAATTGAAGCAGCTGGGAGGAGCGGTCCGTAAAATTTATCACAAGCCCGAACCGCCCAAGCCCGTTTCGGATGGAATCGGGGGCATTCTTTTCGATCTGAAGTTCAGGTAGATGTGGCCCGGTCAAAACGTGGGTGTCGCATCCTTGGACAAGCATTGTTTTTTTGTGCATAAGGCCGTAATGCCAGGATAAAAGAGGCATGGGGCCGAGCGGAACCAACGTTCCGGACCGTGCCAATGTCCTGACCGCCCCGCGTTTGGTATGTTCGTGGCGGTGGCGGTACGGGTCGTTCAGGAACGAAGCGGCAATGCGCGAAGACGCCGGATGGTGGGCGTCGCAATTTAACCAGCTCGGGCGTGTTGGTGGGCCCGGGGGAGTGAATGATGAATAAAAGTGAGCTTATTCAGTCTCTTGCCGACAAAATCAAGGTTTCAAACGATGAAGCGGCGGGAATTGTCGATACCTTTTTCGACTCCATGCGGGACGCCCTGCTCCGTGGCGATCGGGTTGAAATCAGGGGCTTTGGGAGCTTCAAGATCAAACAATACGAGGGATATGTCGGCCGCAATCCAAAAACGGGTGAGTCCGTGCAGGTCAAGCCGAAAAAAATGCCGTTTTTCAAGGCGGGCAAGGGCCTTCTGGACTATCTCAATAGCTAGCCCGCTGTTGACAGCGCCTGGGTTCGGCGCCATTGCTCGCGGCAAGCTTGAGGCGGGGAGGGCTGGATGTTCCGGCGCGAAGGCCGTCACATGGGGTTTTCAAAAGTGCAAACAGTAATTCAGCGTGTCGCTGCGGTGCACGACCTGTCCGGGTTTGGAGGAGGGTCCCTGTCCGCGGTCATCCCGATTCTTTCGGTGATGGGCATCCAGGTTTGCACCTTGCCGACCGCCATTTTGTCGACCCACACCGGGGGCTTCACCGATTTCCATTTTCGCGACTTGACCGAGGACATGCCGCTTATCGTGGCGCATTGGCGACGCTTGAAACTGTCGTTTGCCGGTATTTATTCTGGTTTTCTCGGGTCGCCCACCCAGATTGGCATCGTGAAGGAGCTGATTCGGGATTTCTCCCAGGGCAGTCCCTTGATTGTTGTCGATCCAGTCCTGGGTGACGACGGGATGCTCTACGAGACCATGACCTCGGACATGGTCCTGGAAATGCGGCGCCTGGTGGCCTGCGCCGACGTGATCACGCCCAACATCACCGAGGCGGCCTTTTTGCTCGGCGCGGCTCCTGTTTCGTCCATCGCCATGGCCGAGCTCAAGCAGTGGGTGCGCGGATTGGCGGATATGGGCCCACGGTGCGTCATTATCACCAGCGTGCCCGAGGACGAGGGCCGGGGCACTTCGGTCATCGCCCTTGACCGATCGACCGGACGCTTCTGGAAGGTCTCCTGCCCATATATTCCCGCCCACTACCCCGGCACGGGCGATATTTTCGCCAGCGTGATCACGGGGTCCCTGTTGCAGGGCGATTCCCTGCCCCTGTCTCTGGACCGGGCCGTGCAATTCGTGTCCATGGCCATCCGGGCGACTTTTGGATACGATTTTCCGGAACGGGATGGCGTTTTTTTGGAACGCGTTCTCCCTAGTCTGAACGCCCCGGTTTCCCTGAGCAGCTACGAACTCATATGAAATCCATGTCCGCCGCTTTCAACACCTCCGGTAATTCCTTGGGCCACGTTCTCCGTGGTCCGTGGCAAGGCGCCGTCACCTGGAGTTTGCCATGTTGAAATCAATTTCGGCCTTGCCCGCCCTCCTTGGGGAAAAGGTTACGCAACTGGCTGGAACTGTCGGATTGTGGGCCATCTTTTCCTGTTCGAGCTTGGCGCATGTTTTTTCCCTCAGGAACATGCTTCCGAAAATTCTGTATAATATTCACTTTATTGGATTCAAATCGCTCAACATTATTGTCCTGGTGGCATTTTTCACCGGGATGGTTCTGGGCCTGCAGGGCTATTACACCCTGATCAAATTCAGCGCCGAGGGCATGCTCGGCGTGGCCGTGGCCTTGTCCTTGGTCCGGGAACTCGGCCCGGTTCTGACGGCCATCATGCTCATTGGTCGCGCCGGTTCGAGCATTACCGCGGAAATCGGCATCATGCGCATCTCCGAGCAGATCGACGCCCTGGCCACGATGAACATCGACCCGGTCCGATATCTGGTCACGCCCAAGATGATCGCCGCGTTTATCTGTTTTCCCTTGTTGACAGCGGTGTTTGATTGCGTGGGGATTCTTGGCGGCTATTTTTCCTCCGTGCTGCTCAGTTCCCGTTCCGGGATTTTTTTCAGCAAGATACAATCAAGCCTGCTGCTTTCCGACATCACCGGCGGGTTTATCAAGTCCGTGGTGTTTTCCTTTATCGTGATCAGCATCACGTGTTTTTGCGGCTATTACACGCATTTGAATCAAGGCAGCGCTGGCGCCCAGGGCGTCAGTAATTCCACGACATCGGCCGTGGTGCAGTCGTGTGTATATGTATTGATCGCCGACTACGTCATAACCTCGTTTTTGATGTGAGCCATGTCAACGCCACTTATTCAACTGCAACATATCTCCAAGGCCTTTGGCTCCCGTGTCGTGCTGGATGGCGTCTCTCTTGATATCGAGAAGAATGCCATCACGGCCATTATCGGCAAAAGTGGTGTCGGCAAGAGTGTTCTTGTCAAGCACATCATCGGTCTGATCGAACCGGACGCGGGGGAAATCATTTTTGACGGGGTTTCGTATTCCGCCATCACGCGCAAGGAGTTTTCGAAGATCAAGGACAGATGCAGCTATATGTTCCAGCATAACGCCCTGTTCGATTCCTTGACGGTTTTCGAGAATATCGCCCTGCCGTTGCGGGAAAAATCCGCGTTCAAGGAGCAGGAAATCCGGGACAAGGTCGCCTTCCGGATCGACCAGCTGGATCTGGGCGAGGTGGCCGGCATCTATCCAAAGCAGATTTCCGGTGGAATGCAGAAGCGCGTCGCCTTGGCCCGGGCCCTGATCACCGAGCCGGAAATCATTTTTTTTGACGAGCCGACCACGGGCCTGGATCCCATTCGGAAAAATTCCGTTTTTTCCATGATCCATCATTATCATCAGCGTTTGAATTTCACAGCCGTGATCATTACGCACGATGTTCCGGACATTTTTTACATCGCCCACCGGGTGCATATCCTTGACGAGGGAAAAATCGTGTTTTCCGGAACGCCCATCGAACTGGAGCAATCCAATCATCCGGCCTTGTATTTGTACACCCACGGGCAGGATTTGCTCGTGGATGATATTACCGGCCTTCGGAGCAGGCTGGCTCTTTCGGAAAAATTCACGGAATTGCTGTCAACACTGGATCCCGCCTCTCCCCGGTACTGTTTCGCGCTGCGTATCAGGGGCTTGCACGAGATGATTGATTTTCGGGGAAATCTTTTCGCCCACGGACTCATCCAGGATGTGGCGCGTTTTTTGGGTTCCTTGGATGACGCGGCGATTTTTACCGGGGCCTATTCCAGGGGTGTTTTTTTGATTTTTGCCCGTATCGAGGACAAGGCCGCGGTATTGGCCTTGGTTCATGAGCTCAAAGCGTATTTTGGCCAAGGAGTCGCTCAGTCCACTTTTCGCGAGAACGATCTCGCCTTGGAAATCGGTTGCTCGCCCATGGCCAAGGACGATGACATGCACGCCCTTGTGCGGAAAACCCTGAACACGGCAAAACAATTGGCGTAATCATGAAGAATAGTTCCCTTCAAACCACGGTCGGCGTTTTTGTGATCATCGGCTTGGCCTGCGTGGCGTACCTGACCCTGACCCTGGCCAGCACGACTCTTTTTTCACGGGGGCAATATCACCTGACGGCCAAGTTTTCAGCCGTGAATGGCCTTCGTGTCGGAAGCAACGTCGAAATTTCGGGTGTATACGTGGGCAAGGTGGCCCGTATTGACCTCGATCAGCAGTTGTATCAGGCCGAAGTGACCATGCAAATTCAAGACGAGGTCGCGGTCCCTTCGGATTCGACGGCCTCGGTCAAGACCAGCGGCCTGATCGGAGACAAGTACATCAGCATTACCCCCGGGGGGAGCGACGAAATTCTCGCCCATAACGGTGTGATCATGGATACGCAGGCCGCGGTTGATATCGAGGACCTCATCTCAAAATATGTCTTTGGAAGTGTGAACAAATGAAGTTTTTTGCCCTGATATTCTTGTTGCCGACCCTGGCTTTCGCCTCGCCCTCGACTCCGACGGCGTATATTCAGGCCAATGTTGACGCCGTCATCACCATCCTCGCCGAAACCCAGGGGGATTCTCCGGCCATGCGCGAGGCCCAGGCCCGGCGACTGTCAACCCTGGTCGATGATTTTTTTGACTCCGAAGAGCTCTCCCGACGGGCACTGGGACAGTATTGGCGTCTTTTTTCGCCGGAACAGCGGGTGGAGTTCGAAGGCTTGTTTTTAAAATTGATCAAACAGGTTTATTTGCGGAAATCCATCGCCTATAACAACGAGCAGGTCACCGTTGATCAGGAAATCATGAAGTCCGACGAATGGGCCGAGGTTTTTTCGACCATTGTCGGGGCCAATGTACGCACCAAGTTGATTTATTACCTCAAAAAGCGCGACTCGGCCTGGAAGGTGTATGATGTATCCGTGGAAAACGTCAGTTTTGTTAAGAATTATCGCTCCCAATTCCAGGGAATTTTGCAGAACAACCCACCCGCGCACCTGATTTCCATATTGAGGGAGAAAACCAATGAGTAACCGATTGTTTTGCGTGGTTTTTCTGGTGCTGAGTCTGGCCCTGTGTGGCGCGGGATGCGCGAAAAAGGTGGCGTCTTCGGCCGGAGGGATGAACCCGCCGGCCTCGGATGGTGCCGAGAATGGCGGCCCGGATGAATCATCCACGGATGATTTCGCGCCAAGTGATACCCGCGTCCATCCGGATTCCCTGGAAAAACTCAATCGCAAGGTATTTTCCTTCAACGACGTCCTCATTTCGTATGTCTTTACCCCGGTGCACACGGTTTACGCCGGTTTTTTTCCTCCGGACATGCGCAATGGGTTTTCGAATTTTTATCGCAACATCGCCTTTCCCATACGTTTCGTGAACGCCCTGCTTCAGTTTAAGTTTGACAAGATGTTCAAGGAAACCGCGTCGTTCGTCTTGAATACAACCTTCGGCTCGGCCGGTTTCTTCAATGTGACCAAAAACATGGCCAGCCTCCAGTCCTCGCCCGAGGATTTCGGGCAGACCCTGGCCTTTTACGGCGTGGGATCCGGAACGTATGTCGTCCTGCCCTTGCTCGGGCCGTCCTCGGTGCGCGACACCGTTGGCCTGGTCGCGGACTCGTTGCTCTACCCCCTGACCTGGGTTCAGCCGGACACGACCAAATACGCCTTCACGGCCCACGACAAGACGAACACGATTTCGGCCAATATGAAGACCTATCAGGACATCAAGGCGGAGTCCCTTGATCACTATACCAGCATGAAGGACGTGTATTTTCAGTATCGACAAGGGTTGGAGGCGGAATAACGACGGGATTTTGTCCGTTGGCGCCACGCTTGACCCCTGGGAGCGGATGAACTAGTACCCAAAAAGTCATTTCGAGATGTAGTCAGAGCTTTGCTTGTCTGGGCCAGGATAAGCAAAGCCTCTTTTTTATTGGCCAACCGTTTTCATGAATAAAGGATAGCGATGAGCAGGATTCCCATTTCAGTTGATGGCTTCAAGCGTTTGGAAAAGGAATTGGAAGAACTCAAGAAGGAGCGACCGGCCATCATCCAGGCCATCAAGGAGGCCCGAGAGGAAGGCGACCTGCGCGAGAATGCGGGCTACGACGCGGCCAGGGAGCGCCAAGGTCTTTTGGAAGCCCGCATCAGCCACATTGAGTCCCGGATGATCCAATTCGACATCATCGACATCGATACCTTGCACAGCGACAAGGTCGTTTTCGGCGCCACGGTGACCATGGAGGACATGGAAACCGGAGAGCGCAAAACGTATACGTTGTTGGGCCCGGACGAGGCCGACCACACCAAGGGGACGATTTCCATCGCATCGCCAGTGGGCAAGGCCCTGCTCGGGAAGAGCGAAGGGGACGAAATCTCCGTGCAGGTGCCACGTGGCCGGGTGGATTACGAGATTGTTGCTGTGAATTTTCATGGAACGGCCGGCTTGAAATAGGCCTGCCTTGTCCGCGCGGTCATGGCCTCCCCGGGATATCCCCCGGGGAGGCTTTTTCATTTCCAGGGGCCGGGGACGTGGCGACGGGATTTTCGGATGTCCCTCGCGGCCTGCGCGATGCCCCGTCAGGCCCCTGGCAGAATTTTGTCCAAGAGCGGCAGCGCCTGAGACATGAAGGCGGTCAGGCGCTTGGCGCCGTCCGTTTCGGCTTCGTCCGGACCCAATGGCGTGATGAGGCGGACCAGGGCTCCATCGGTGCGGCGCTCCGTCAGAGCCCCAAGCAAGGTGTGAATTTTGAGCTCCACCCCGTTGGTCAGGAATCGGCCGCGCACCGGAAACCAGAAATAGGCCAGCATGCGTTGTCCAGACTGTTCGAGCAGGCTGCGGTTGACGCGCACGGGACCATATCCCGGCACATTGACTTCCTCGGAACCTGTTCGCTCGAAAGACCAGCCGCCGCCGCGCAGACAGGTTTCCGGCGAGTGGATGGATTCTCCCTTGCTCTGCGACTCGTACCACGCGACATAAAAATCCACGGTCCGTCCACTGGGGTCGCGGTAATCGATCTGGACGTAATCCGTGAAATGTAGGGCCGTGATGAATTTGGCTTCGAGAGCTGTTTTTCGACCAGTCCATTCGCCCAGAACGGTCGGAAATTCATCCAGGTTGCCCGCTTTGGGCATGATCCGTGGCGACATATCGCGGTAGCGCAAAAAACCAAACACCATCGGCAGCAGGAGCAGGCCAACGCCCAGGCGCGGAAGCAGGGAAGATGTCGGACTGGCCGGGCCGCACTGATAACTGCGTGGCGGGGTCGTGGGCAGACCGCGCGTGGTCAGCAGGCGCATGAATCCCAACAAAACGAGGGTGGAGATGACGAACATGATCCAGCCCATCAGGTCGTGGGCCGAGCCCTCGGCGAAGCGTGGCCCATGGGCGCGGGTCAAAATCCCGGTCACGCCGATGCGCAATCCGTTCATGGCGATGGCCAGGGGCAGGGTCGAGGCCATGAGCAGAGCCCGTTTCCACCATTTTTCCCGGAAATAGTAGGTCAGGATCATGCCGACGATAATGAGCGGGATGAGAAAACGCAGGCCTGAGCATGCCGCCACGACTTCAAGTTGCGTGAATCCAAGGTCAATGACGTTTCCCTCCCGAAAGGCCGGAATGCCCAGGATGTGCAAGACATCCACTCCCAGCCGGGTGGACAGGAGCTGCATGCCCAGAGTCAGGCGGCCATACAGGTAGTTTGGGGGCGGAAAGGCGGTCAGCAGGAAGCAGACGGGAAAAAGGATGACCGAGAGCTTGCGCCAGCCCAGGATCGTCCAGCAGAGTCCGAACAAGGCCAGCCAGAAGGACAGATACAGGGACAGAAATTCCCCACCCAATTCGCCCAGCAGAAGGAAGAATACGGCCCCCAGGAAGGCCAGGATGCCGCCCCAGGAAGGACGGGATGGCAGTCGGGCCAAATCCGTTGAGCGTTCCCAAATCAAATAAAGGCTGACAAGAGGGACGAGGTAGCAGTAATCGAAGTCCGTTCGTTGCCAGTCGTGAGCCACCAGCCGCCATAGGGCGGAATGGTATACTCCCGCCAAAACAACAAACCCAGTCCCCCAGCCCAGCCAATTGATACGCGGCATACACGCTCCTTGTGTTCCTATTTGACATTCATCGCCAACTCCCATGCATGGGGTCAAGCCTTTTGGATGCCCCACGGCCGGAGTGTTGCCCGTGGGCTGGACAATTTTTCAAGATGAAATAGCGTGCCGCCTGTGTTCCCGGCTCAAGGCGTTTTGGACGATGTTTTTTTCGCAAGGAATAGGGACCACGACTCGGTGCGTGGGCCGGTCCGCGAGGGATGACGTGGCTGCCTCCTTGGTGAAGGCGGCTGGCGTACATTTTGTTCTGGACGGAGGTTTTGATTCTCGTGCATGCACTGATCGCGCGAGAAATCGAAAAATCAAGTGCAACCGTTTTTCAGGCGGGACGATGCGATGATGCGGTGCTTTGGAATTTTTTTCATCCTTTTGTATCTTGGCGGCTGTGCCACGGTCACCACGCTGTACACATCCGAGCCGCAGGGCGCCGCTGTCTATCATGATCGCCAGTTTTTGGGCCATGCGCCATTTTGCATGGAGTACACGTTTTCGGATCAGGACAAAGCGCGCGGCCACATGATTTTGACCGGATATCGCGCCGTGTGGGCGAGCGGAGCCGAAGAGCGGGTGGACAGGATCCTTGTGGACCCGGCCCATGGCCGTGAGCAGAATTTTACGTTTTTTCGGCCCAGCGTACCGGGCCGCGACATTGATGTGGCCCATGCCGTAAAACTCATGCGCATGCGGCAGCGGGCGGAATTCGAGGAAGAGCGCCTGGAGCAGGAACAGCGCGAACATCGGGACTGGATGCGGATGGAACAGATGCGCCTCGACGAGCTGCGCCGGCAGAGGCGGGACACGGACCGTGATTGATCCGATGAAAGCGTTGTTTTGGTCCTTGGTCGACCGCATTACAAGCTGGCCCGACACTAAATTTGTGGATGATTCCTGGGCGATGCAGTTTACAGCCCGAGTCTTTTGGCCAGGAGTCGGGCCGCGTACCGGGGATGTTACCGGGACGTCGCCAGGGAAGTGTGGCAGTTGTTTGTGGGGATGGATGGCGCTATGAAACGCGGCAACCGCAGGCATTGGGCGACTGATGCGTTTTTAAGGTCGTACCAAGGGTCTTTTTTGAGTGCAAAGTGAATGAAATTGGCATCTTGTTGGTCTCAGAGACCCAAGCACAGGCAGGAGCAGTCATGGAACGAATGATCCGTTTGCATATCGAGCAGTTGCCAGGGGGAATGTATCTGGCAACGTCGGATGAGGTACAGGGGCTTGTGGCTCAAGGCCGAACAATCGCCGAGACATTGGATATTGCTCGCGACGTGGCCAGACGGCTGCTCGAAGCGCAGGCTGAATACAGCGTGTCAAGCTGTGAGCAGCCACGCATCCAACGCGCGTTCGATCTTCAGATTGTCGTTGGTTGTTGAGATGGGGCGGCTTTCCGGATTTCGATATCGCGAGATTATTCGCCGACTTCGTGCGTTGGGCTTTTGTTTTGACCGCCAAGCGGCCGGAAGCCATGAAATCTGGTATAATGCAGAGACGCAAAAATTTACAACGATCCCCAATCATCCAGGTGAAATGCCGGAGGGGACACTTCGAGCGATCCTGAAACAGGCAGGAGTTGATCCGGATGCGTTTCTTTCAGTTTGATGAATGCTGAGTTTGAGATGGGATATCCGCAACGATTTTTTGAGCCCGGCAATGTGTGGCATCTGACTGCCCGCTGCCACAATCGGGACTTTCTTTTGGGTCAGGTCTTGTACCGCAAACTGTTCGTGGATGTGCTTTTTGAAAACCAGGCCCGCTACCGGGTGCCGGTGCTCAACTTCACGGTCACATGCAACCATGTTCATTTGCTTGTGGTTAGCCCAGCAGACAGGAACGCGATACCTAGGATGATGCGGGACTTGGGTTCAAAGGTGGCTGCTACCTACAACAAGAAGACCGACCGCAAGGGGAGCTTCTGGGAGCGTCGCTATCATGCCACGGCGGTGGAGAGCGGCGAACATCTGGTGCGGTGCTCGCTGTACATTGACACCAACATGATCCGGGCCGGAGTGGCTAGGCATCCTTCACAGTGGAAGCATGGTGGTTTCCAGGAGATCGTGAAGCCCAAGCAGCGCTACAGGACCGTGAATCTGTCCGAGCTGTCCAGGCTGGCGGGCATGCCGGATGATCCGGATTTCCCGAAGCATTATGCAGGCTGGGTGGAGAACGTGGTCAGGCGCGGGCATCTGTGCCGTGATGATGTCTGGACAGC
>RZYB01000004.1 GCA_009930495.1 Deltaproteobacteria bacterium | reverse complement strand
CACGGACAATCCCCTGCTTCTGTGCTGGGTCGTGGGCATGATTTGCCTGAGTCTGGCCGTGGAACGCGACAGGCTGGCGTATTTCATCATCCTGGGCGCGAGCGTGGCCCTGGGAGTCATGGCCAAATACACCATGCTCGTCTTTATCCCCCTGGCCCTTGTCGCCAGCCTGTGGATCGGTCGGACCCACGCCCTGGGCGAAAGGTTTTGGCCGCGCCTGGGCAAGGCCCTGGGCGCGGGCGGCGTGGCTGGATTCCTGCCCATCCTGCTTTGGAACGCGGGCAACGGCTGGGTTGGGTTCAAACACGTCCTGTACCGGGGCGCCATGGCCGGAGAAAAGGCCGGCACCCTGTTTCGGCTGGAAAAATTTCCCGAATATCTGGGCGGTCAGGTCGGAGTGCTTACGCCGTGGTGGTTTGTTTTCCTGCTGATCGGAGCCTGGGCATGCACGCGCTGGCTTCTGTCCCGGCAGGAGCAGCCAAGTCCTTTCGACCTGCCCCGCCACCACGTCATCCTTCTGGTTGTATTTTTCTGGCCGGTCTGGATTTTTTTCCTGCTCTGGAGCCTGCACACCAAGGTCGAGCTCAATTGGGCGGCCACGGCCTATCCGGCCGGATTCATTTTGGCCGCGATGGCCTTTGAACGCTTCATGCACCGCGAGCCGCGCCCCAGACGTCGGTTTGTCTGGCCGGCCCTGGGAGTTCTGGTTTTCGCCCTCCTCCATCTCCAGGGATTTATCCCGATCGACAGCCCCAAAAATCCGGTTCATCGCCTGCTGGGCTGGCAGGATCTGGGCACGCGGGTCGATCAGTTGCGCCTTGACCTGGGCGGGCCGGAAACGGTTTTTCTTTGCAGTGATGAATACGGCCTGACCGCCCAGCTGTCGTTCTACGTGCCAGGGCAAATCCGGGCCTATTGCGTGGCCGGTGGGCGAAAAATGAACCAATACGATCTCTGGCCCGGGCCCGGGCCGGAATTCGAAAGCGCGGTCTACGTGGTCAAGGGCGAAAAGGCGGGTGTTCCGGATCGCGTGGCCCGGCTTTTCGAAATTGTTGATCCGCCCTTGGTGGTGACGACAACCCATCAGGGTCGCGCGGGTCAGACCTTCACCCTGTTCGCCTGCCGGGGCTTTCAGGGCGGCTGGCCACCACAGGAAGGGTCGATTTTTTAAAACTGGATGCCGCGCGCGGCCAGGTAGGACTGGGAGGCCAAAAAATCAGCCTCGGTATGCGGCTCGCACGTCGCGCTGACGGACGGGTGCTTCGCGAGCCAGCTCCAAAGCTCCTCCCATGGGATGGAACCCAGACCCAGACCGCGATGCTGGTCCGCGCCGCCATCGTTATCGTGCAGATGCAGGTGGCCGATATGGCCGTCCAGGGCGGTCAGCCATTCGTTCAGATTCCGGCGCTCATGACCACGGGCGAAGCAGTGCCAGTGCCCCAGATCCAGGCAGGCCCGGGCCCGACCGTCCAGGGCGTCGAGCACGGCCAGATGATGCGCGGGCGTTTCCTCAAAGACGTTTTCCAGGAACAGCGGGGCAGCGCCGGCGCGATTGAGGACCGCGTTCCAGGTGGTCACGGAACGTTCCAGCCAAAGATCCTGAAAATTGGCGTAGGTCAGAGGGTCATAACCGAGATGGGCGATAAAATGGACCGGACGATACACGGCGGCCACGCCCACGGCCTGGAGTAAGCGGCTTTGGGTGGCATGGTGAATGAGCGCGTCCAGGCTGCCCGGATGCAGATCGAAAAAAGGCAGATGCACGGCGCAGACCAGCCCGGCGTCGCGCAGCATGGCCGCGGTCCGCGCGTGCCAGTCCGGAGACAGGCTATCCAGGGCCCAAACATCCAGACCCAGTTCAGGATTCAGGCCATGTCTTAAAAAAAGGTCCAGGTAGCGGGGATGCTCCTCGATATAACGCAGGGGCAGATTGACGAAATGCATGTCAGTGCAGGGTGTCCTCGACCGTGATGGCCCAGGTGTCGAATTTGGCGGGCCGGAAGACAAACCGTCGCCCGCTTCCGGCCTGGCTGAGCAATACGACCACGCCCTGATCGGTCAGGGCAATCCGGGGCTCGCCGCGAAACGGATTGTCGACACCGGTTTCAAGCTCGGCCCGCAAACGCCGCGCGATGGCCAGATTGCCCTGATCCAAACCGCGCGTAGCGTCCTTGGCGTACATTTTCACCACGTCACCCAGACTGCGTCTGGACCAAGCGTCTTCGCCCCGCCGAAGCATGGTTTGAATTTCCTTTTCCATGGTCACGACATACGGCGGCGTGGTTTTCAGGCGCTGTGGGGCCCACTCCTCGCCCACGATTTTCCACGCATCGCCCTGCCGCATCCAATACAACCGCCGCCAACCTTCCTGGATGGAATCGTGGGCCACGGTCTGTTCGGGAAAAAAGCTGACCACGTAACCCGGTCCTTCCAAAATTTGAATTTTCCCCATGCGCACGTCGATCCAGGGCCTGGCCGTGAATTCGGCCCGAATCGCCGTCTGGAATCGTTCAAAAGATTTACCCGAGGACTGGGCATAGAGCTTGGAATCGTAAAGTCCAAAAAAACGTTCATCCCGCCGTTCGCGGGTCGCGCTCCAGGCCCACGTGCCCTGGACGACGCCCTGGGGCGCTCCGGCCCTGGTCGCGTTGCCCCATGCGATGTCCTGTCCGATGATCACCGGTGTGCCGTGCCGGGCAACATGGTCATCCAGATGATCCACGTCGGCGTTGTTCATGGACACGCAACCCTTGGTCTGCCTGGGCGTGATGGGCTCGCCCCGGCCGTGAATCCAGATTCCATACCCGGTTTTGCTCCGGATACGGTCCACGGGATTGGGATAATTCAGCGGAAAGGCGGTGTTGCCATAAAGGAGAAAATCCAGGCCGGAAGTGATTTTGCCGGTAACGAAATAAACCCCCTCGGGGGTTTTCAAATCGCCCTCGACCTGCTTGTCGCCGTCGCGCTGCCCCGTGGTACAAATCAGTTTCTTGAATTTGTCCAGCCGGGTCGCGTTTCCCGATGACCGGACCAAGAACGCGCGTTGCCGGCTTTTGTCCACGGCCATGAACAGCGGGGGCATGTTGGGACGGGGAGTCAGGGTCGGACGCCAGTTCGCCGCGTCCACCAACGTGGGCGCGGCGAACTGCAAGGCCAAGACAAGAGCAAACCACAGTTGCATGGATGGACGATCAGCTCCGGGCCGTTTCAACCAGTTCCTTGCGGGTGAAGATGGTCCGCAGCTCGAATCCGGCCTTGGCGATATTCTCGCGGCCACCCTGCTCGCGGTCCAACACGCCCATGATGGCCACGATGTTCAGACCCTGCTCGCGCACGCGGTCCACGGCCTTGAGGAGCGTGCCACCGGTTGTGATGACATCCTCCAGCAGGCAGACGTTCATGCCCGCCTTGAAGTTGTTCAAGCCTTCCAGATACTGGTTGGTGCCATGGCCCTTGGGCTGCTTGCGGATGATGAAACCGGGGAGAGGATAGCCTTCCAGGTGTGAAACCACGGTCACGCTGGACACCAGCGGGTCGGCGCCGAGCGTCATCCCGCCCACGCCCTGGATGCCGCCGTGGGCGCGGATCATGTCCAGGAAGAACTTGCCGATGAGCCAGGAGCCCTCGGGATGCAGGGCCGTGTGTTTGCAGTCGAAATAGTAATCGCTTTTCTGGCCCGAGGTCAGGGTGAAATCACCTTCGAGATAGGATTTCTCGAGGAGCAGTTGGGCCAGTCGTTTCTTCAGGTCGGTCGTCATGCAATCCTCTTATTTGAACACGCGGCCAAAAATCGTGTGTTCATGCCGCAGATAATACTTCAGATCAAAGGCCTGATCCAACCGGGCGGCATCCAAGCGACCGGTGATGGCCGCGTCGGCGCGCACGGCCGCCTCGAAGGGGGTCCGGTCCTGCCAGCAGCGCATGGCCACGGCCTGGACCATCTCGTAGGCCTTTTGCCGCTCCAGCCCGGTTTCGACCAGGGCCAGAAGAACGCGCTGGGAAAAAAACAGGCCATACGAACCCATCAGATTGCGTTCCATGTTCTCGGGGATGATGCGCAGGTTTTCGAGCACGCCATTGAGCCGATTAAGCATGTAGTTCACCATGATGGTCGAATCCGGCATGATGACGCGTTCCACCGAGGAATGACTGATGTCCCGTTCATGCCAGAGGGCCATGTTTTCCATGGCGGCCAGCGCGTTGCTCCGCACCAGGCGGGACAGACCGGTCAGGTTCTCGGCCGAGATGGGATTCTTCTTGTGGGGCATGGCCGAGGAGCCTTTCTGGCCCTTGCCAAAACCTTCCTCCACCTCGAGCACCTCGGTGCGTTGCAAGTGCCGCAGTTCGACGCAAAGGCGTTCGACACCGCCGGCGATAAGGGCCAACGCCGTGAAATACTGGGCATAGCGGTCGCGCTGGATGACCTGGGTGGAGATGGGATCAACCCCGAGGCCCAAAATATCCAGGGCACGTTTTTCCAGTTCGGGTTCCAGCTGGGCGTAGGTCCCAACCGCGCCGGAAATCTTGCCAACGCGGATGTTCTCCAGGGCCGCCGCCCAACGCTCGCGATGGCGCTGAAATTCGGCGTGGAACACGGCCATCTTCAGGCCAAAGCTGGTCGGCTCGGCGTGGATGCCGTGGGTGCGCCCCATGCACAGGCGGCCGGCATGGGTTTTGGCCATGGATTCCAGGGTGGCCAGAAGTTGGTCCAGATCCTTGAGGATAATCTTGCCGGCACGGGTCAACAACAGAGCGTTGGCCGTGTCCACGATGTCCGAGGACGTGCATCCCAGATGGATGAACCGCGAGGACGGGCCGACCTTTTCCTCCACGGCGGTCAAAAAGGCGATAACATCGTGCTTGGTGATTTCTTCCAGTTCCAGGATGCGGTCCAGCTCGAAATCGGCCTTGTCCCGGATCGTGGCCATGTCCTCGGCGGGGATGACGCCCATGGCGTGCCAGCCCTCGCAAACGGCCAATTCCACTTCGAGCCAGGCCCGGAATTTTTGTTCCAGGGTCCAGATCTCGCCCATTTCCTTGCGTGTGTAGCGTTCAATCATACGTGTCTGTGTGGAGCCGTGGGGTGCATTCCTCCTTGAAAATGGAGGTTCGGCGCACGGTCTTGCGGATAAAGGGAAAGAAAAAGGCAGCCGAAGCTGCCTTCGTCATGAGGACGTCGTGGTTGCCGTATCCGAAGAGGACGGTGAGGATGACTCCTTGCTGCCGTTGCCGCCGGATGCTTTGCAGTATCCGGAAGCATACCAGCCCCCGCCCTTCAGGACAAAGGAGGTGTTGGAGATGACCCGTTGGGCAGCTCCGCCGCAGACGGGACAGACTTTGTCCCGATCCTGGAAATCCTTCTGCCATTCCTCGAAAATCTGATGGCAATCCTCGCAGCAATACTCATAAATCGGCATGATGACCTCCGCAAAAACTATTTCTTGGCGGCCGCCTTGGCTTCGCGGATGCGCTCTTTCAGGCGCTCCTCGCGACGTTTGCGACGGCGGTCCAATTCTTTTTTCCGTTCGGTTTTCTTCTGAGCCATTATGTTCTCCTCCAGGGGTATGATATGTCGACTGAATGGAAGACTGGGCTCATATAATAGGGATCACCCTTTTGTCCAGCCTGACCGCGCGCCAAATTCCCGGAACTCACACGGGCACCACGGTGTAGTCCCGGCGCCCAAGGCCCAACTGTTGGGCATATTCCAAAAGATAGCAGCCCTGGACATGCCCGTGGATGGCTTCAAACTTATCCTGACCGGAAGCGATGCCCTCGGGCAGGGCGCTGGGATACAAAGGCGGCGCCTGATTGACCAAATCCAGACAGGCCTGATCCAGGGCCACCGGGTCCCAGGCGGCCAAAAGGCCCAGGTCCGGGCAGATGGGCGCGTCGGAAAAACCCGTGCAGTCACACCCCGGACTGACCTGCTGCACGAAGTTCAGATGCAATGTCCGCCGGGACCGGCCCAGGAGAGCCGCGGCCGCGTATTCGGCCATGCGTTCCAGAAAGGTATTCACGTCCACCCGCCAATCCACTTCCAACCCGCCGGTCTTGCAGGCCAAAAAACAAGCCGCGCAGCCGGCGCACTTGTCCCGGTCAATCCGGATTTTGCGATCCGCCCCCAAGGAGAGCGCGCCATGGGCGCAAACCTCGACACACTGCCCGCAGCCCGTGCAGTGCTCGGGATGGACGGCCGGGCCCAACCCGCAATGCTGCCGCATCTTGCCCCGCCGCGTGGCGCAGCCCATGCCGACGTTCTTGATGGCGCCGCCAAAACCAGCCAGATCGTGGCCCTTGAAATGGCTGACCGTGACCAGCATGTCCGCGTCAACGATATCCCCGGCCAGAAAGGCCTGCTCGAAATGACGGCCCGGACAGGGCACGGCCCGCTCGTTGCCGCTTTTCAAACCGTCGGCCAAAATGACCGGCGCGCCCAGCACGTTGGGATCATAGCCATGCCGGGCGGCCTGCAGGGCATGGGACACGGATTCGCCACGCTGGCCGACATACAGCGTGTTCGTGTCGGTGAGAAAAGGCTTGGCCCCGCATTTACGCAAAAAGGCCAAAAGCGGCACGAGTTGCAGGGGCCGGACATGGCCCGTTCCGCCACCCTCGCCAAAATGGAGCTTGACCGCGACCAAATCCCCGGAGCGCACCTCGGCGCCCAGCCCGGCCAGCTTGAGCAGGCGCTTGACCTTGGCCTCGAACGGTGCCTTGCGGGACGCGCGCAGGTTCCAGAAATAAACAGCTTCGGCCATGGCTCACCGCGCGGGAATGGGCTCCTGGGCTTCCGTCAGCAAGAATCTGCCGTCCAGAATCCAGCGTTTGAGCTCCTCGGCCACCTCCAGGGACAGGGTATAGCTGGTCACGGGCGTGGTCGGCACCTCCTTGCCATCCACGGTGATCGAGCCCTGCTTGAGCTGGGCAAAGGTCACGTGACCATATCGGGACGGATAGCCATTGGGATAGTCCTCGCCGTAGTCGACCACGGGCACCAGGATATCCTCGTCGGCCACGCCCGTGTACCAGGCCATGTCCTCGTTCAGGATGGGAATGGGAATGCCCAGGCCCACGGCCAGGGAGCACCCGTAGCCGACGATGCTCACCCCGCGCACATAGCGGGGGCTCATCCCCTTCAAGTCGCCCTTGACCATGATCGTGCCCGAGGGCGTCAGGGGCACGCCGCGCTCGGTGCGCTTGGGATCGGGCACGTGCTGGGTGCCCTCGCCGATGACGTACCCAATGCCACCGCCCAGAAAAATACGCGTGCCCAGGCCAATGGTCCTGAAATAGGGATCGTTCAGGAGCGGGCTCAACTCACCGGCCGTGGCGTAGTTGGCGTTGCCCATGTTCGACTTGAGTGGTCCCATGTAGGTGTACTTGAGCTTGGGCGTGCAATTGATGGCGCAGTTGTAGTTCTGGTAGCAATTCCGCGGGTTGAGCAGGATGGCGTTCCGCAACTCGGCCAGCGACACGTTCTTTTCGATGGCCTTTCTGGGATAGCAGTCCGTGCCGTAGGCCTCGGCCTTGAGATGGACCCGCTTGCCTTTCAAAAGGTCCTCGATGACGTGCCCGCCTCCGTATTTAAACTGGCCCGGGTACACCTTGTTCAGGGGATCGTCTTCCGAGGGCTCGGTGGCGCCAAGGTAGGAGTCCACGGCGGCCAGGCCGGCGTGACACGGAACGCCGTTCAGCCATACCTTGGAAGTTTTGATGGTCGGCGGCTGCTGCCCGATGTTGAACAACATCCCCGAGGAACACATGGGCGAAAATGTTCCGGTGGTGACGACATCGACTTGGCGGGCGGCCTTGACCTTGCCTTCCTTGCGAACTAAACTGGTCATTTCGCTGGCGTTGAGGACGACCGCTTTTCCCTGCCGGATTTTTTCGTTGATTTCGGCGATGGTCCTGTGGACTTCGAACGTGGCACTCATACATGTCCTCCCGTGAGATATCGGACCACTCCCGGTCCGCGGGAGCGGACTATGTCTGATTTGCCCGTCGGAGTAAACCGGACTTCGTGTCGTCCTGGGAGTACTGCATCATGGATCGTGTCTATCAGGGGCTGCAACAGGCCTTTCCCGCCGAGGAACTGGGCCGTTGGAGCTCGTCGCTGGGCATGAGTGTCGATGAAAACGTGCTGACGGTCCGCTTTCCACATAAATTTTTCGCGGAGTGGTTCGAGACCCAGCTCCGCGCCCGCTTCGAACAGGCCCTGGCTGGAACCGGACTGGCCATTGTCTACCAGTTCCAGGTCGGCGACCGGGATGTTGTCGTCCGCGAACGCAAACCGCCGAGTTCAACGCGGCCCTTTGGCAATGAGTTTCTTTTCGACAACTTCCTGGTCAACAACAAAAACTATTTTCCCTTGGCCTCGGCCCAGGAAGTGGCCCAAAGCCGCGAGGTCCAATACAACCCTTTCGTGCTGTGCGGGGAAAGCGGCGCCGGCAAATCCTTTTTGCTGCGAGCCATCGCCAACGCCAGGAGCGAGCAGGACGGGACCGGGATTTTCGTGGCTGGCATCGAGGATCTGCACGAACTTTATACCTCGCGCGGCGATGCCCGAAAATTTTTGACCACCATGAATTTTCTCGGCATCGACGACCTGCAGGACATTGCCAGGCATCAATATCTGCAAGGCGAACTGATCGCGCTGTTCGATCACTTCCACACCAGGCGCAAACAGATGGTCTTCGCCTGCGCCGGCAAGGTGTCCGGATACACGTTTTTGGCGCCCAAGCTCAAATCCCGTCTGGAATGGGGCCTCATCGTCACCCTGAAGGCTCCGGATCTGGACATCCGGACCCAGTACGCCGTGGCCCGTTGCCGGGAGCGACGCATCGACCTGCCCAAGGAGCGGTTGCTCCTCCTGGCCCAACGTTTTTCGGACCTGCGCAATCTTGAGGGCTGCATCCTGAAACTCTGGGCCTACCGGGAACTGATCCACGACCAAATTTCCGATGAAGATTTCGACAACATACTGAATTATCTTGATGATCGCTCCGTGACGACCATGACCGTGGACCAAATTCTGGGTACGGTTTGCACCCATTTCTCCCTGACCAGGGACGAAATCCTGTCCGCCGGCCGCAAGCAGAATCTAGTCTTTGCCCGCCAAGCGGCCATGTTTCTGTGCCGCAAGCACCTGGGCCTGTCCTTTCCGGAACTGGGCCGGGCCTTCGGCGGCCGGGACCATTCCACCGTGCTCTACAGCTGTCGAAAAATCGAACAATTACAGCGTGATGATAAAAACGTAAAAACGATGATACACGCCCTGTCCGAACAATGCATGGCCATGGACGACACGGGGTCGACCATATTTCCCGGATAAAAGGAGCCCACGATGTTTTTGAAGGTACGCAAGGAAGATATCATTGACGGATTGCTCAAGGCCGCGAACATCATCCCGACCAAGACCGGGGCGGCCTATCTGCGGACTGTCTGGCTACGGGCCGAGGACGACGCCCTGTCCATCCTGGCCACGGATTCCAGCATCGAATTCGTGGGCACCTACCCGGCCGTCATCAGTGACGGCGGCCTGGTCGGGGTATCCGGAAAAAAATTCTGCGACCTGATGCGCAAGATGCCTCCAGGTGAAATCCTGCTCAAGCTCGACGCCTCGGGCAAACACCTGCACATTGAACAGGGCCGCCGCAAATACAAACTTCCGGCCAACGAATCGTCCTGGTTTCAGGACTTCAATCCTTTTCCCGAGGAAAACGCGGTCCTTTGGTCGGGCGACTTCCTCAAGGAAATCATCGACCGCATCGCCTTCTGCATCTCCGACGACGAAGATCTGACCAGCATGAACTGCATCAAATTCTCGCCCGTGGAAGGCGACGACGTCGAGATTTGCGGTCTGAACGGACACCAATTCGGCCTGTTGCGGTTCACCAACGCCGACATCCACGCGGCCCTTGGCCAGGATGGGTTCCTGGTGTCCAAAAAATACCTGCTCGAAATCCGCAAATGGCTGACCAACGACGAAATCGAGATCAGCCTGTCGGACAAGCGCCTTTTCCTGCGCACCGAAAACAAAAAAGAAACCTTCAGCCTGCCGCTCAAGACCTATGTTTTCGCGGACTACCGCAACTTCATCAATCAATACACGAACCGCTTCGCCTCGACCCTGATCGTGGACAAACACGAACTAACCGACTCCCTGGATCGGATCTTCATTTTCAATACCGACGCCAACAAGGCCACATTCTTCAACTTCGGTCCCGAGGAACTGGCCCTGTCCTGCCAGGGCCAGGACATCGGCGAGGGCACGGAGCAGATCGGCTGCGCCTATTCCGGCGAGCTGTCCAAGATCGCCATGCAGACCAAGATCCTGCTGGACATCGTCAGCCACTTCAATTCCGATTCCCTGACCTTTTCCTTTGTCGGAGCCCTCGAACCCTGCAAAATCACCGGCAAGAACGATCCCAACTACATGGTTCTGACCATGCCCGTGGAAATCACCGAGGACACCTACTACAGTGAAGAAGAAATCTAGGGTTCGGTACCGTTCCCGAATATAACCATAAGAGAACTCATGACAAAAGCATCCACATATACCGCCGACAGCATTACCGTCCTGGAAGGTCTGTCCGCCGTGCGCAAACGGCCGGCCATGTATATTGGCTCCACCAATATCAATGGCCTGCACCATCTGGTGTACGAAGTCATCGACAACGCCATCGACGAGGCCATGGCCGGCTACTGCGACCAAATCAAGGTCACCGTGCACATGGACAACTCGGTCAGCATCATCGACAATGGTCGCGGCATCCCCGTGGACATGCACCCCAAGGAACACAAGCCGGCCTTGGAAGTGGTCATGACCGTGCTCCACGCCGGCGGCAAATTCGACAACGACACCTACAAGGTATCCGGCGGCCTGCATGGCGTGGGTGTGTCCGTGGTCAACGCCCTGTCCGAATACCTGGAGGTCACGGTCAGCCGGGGAGGCTTGCGCCATTACCAGCGCTACCGCCGCGGCGTGCCCGTGGCGCCCCTGAGCGTGGTCGGTGAAACCGACAAGACCGGCACCCTGGTCCGGTTCAAGCCCGACGAGGAAATTTTCGAGGAACTGGACTTCCAGTATGATGTCCTGGCCAAGCGCTTCGAGGAACTGGCCTATCTCAATCCGGGCATCAAGATCGAATTTTTCGACGAAAAAAGCCAAAACCGGGATGTCTTCAAATACGACGGCGGCCTGCCGCACTTCATCAAGAACAAGAACCAGGACAACGGCATCCACCGCATTGTCAGTGGTAGCGGCGAAATGGAGGGCGTGAGCATCGATTTCGCCCTGCAATACACGGCTGGCTATAAGGAAAACGTCTATACCTTCGCCAACAACATCCGCACCAAGGAAGGCGGCACCCACTTGCAGGGCTTCAAGACGGCCCTGACCCGGGCCATCAACACCTATATCACCAACAGCGCCGACCTGCCCAAGAAATTGAAGCAGAAGGTGTCCGGCGACGACGTGCGCGAGGGCCTGACCGCCATCATCAGCGTCAAGATTCCCAATCCGCAGTTCGAGGGCCAGACCAAGACCAAGCTCGGCAACTCCGAGGTGGCCGGCTACGTGGCGACCATGGTCTACGAAGCCCTGAACGAATTTTTCGGCGAAAATCCCAAGGACGTGCGGCTGATCATCGAAAAGGTCATTGACGCGGCCCGCGCCCGCGACGCGGCCCGGCGCGCCAGGGAACTGGTACGGCGCAAGGGCGCCCTGTCCGACAACGCCCTGCCCGGCAAATTGGCCGACTGCCAGAGCAAGGACCCGGCCGAAAGCGAGGTCTTCATCGTCGAGGGCGACTCCGCCGGCGGCTCGGCCAAACAGGGTCGCAACCCGAAATTCCAGGCCATTTTGCCCCTGCGTGGCAAAATTTTGAACGTGGAAAAAACCCGTTTCGACAAGATGCTCCAAAACAAGGAGATCAAGGCCCTGATCACGGCCATGGGCGCGGGCATCGGCGAGGACGAGGTGGACCTGGCCAAGCTCCGGTACCACAAGATCATCATCATGACCGACGCCGATGTGGACGGAGCGCATATCCGCACCCTGATCCTGACCTTCTTCTACCGCCAATACCAGCAACTCATTGAACAGGGCTACCTCTACATCGCCCAGCCGCCCCTGTACCGGGTGCACAAGGGCTCCTTCGAGCGCTACATCAAAAACGAGGAAGAGATGAGTGGCTTCCTGGTCCAACGCGTGACCGAGGAAATGACCGTCGCCACCCCCGAAGGCCCGGACATCGCCGGCCAGGAACTGACGGAGCTGCTCGACCGGATCCTGGCCCTGCGCGATCTGACCGTGGACGTGGCCAACATGGGCATTCCGGACGCCCTGTTCATCCACCTGCTGCAGTATGGCCAGGCGCTCGAACCCGAAACGGTCCGTGTTGCCGGCCTCGAACCCGCCTTCTTGGCCCACATGCGGGAACGGGAATACACGGTGGAACTGGTCAACGAACACGAGGACGGCCAAGAAGGCGTTGCCCTGGAAAACGAGACCCGGCACTATCTGCGTTTTGTCGACGCCAACAACCATGCCATCCGCCTGGGGTTGGAATTCTTCCACTCCAAGCGGTACCGCCGGGCCATGGAACTCCTGACTTCGATCCGCGAACGCTGCCCGGGTCCGGGCCATGTTATCCGGCACAAGGACATGGAAATGGAGGCCGCGAGCTATTTCGACCTCCTCCGCCAGGTCCTGGACCTGGCCCAGAAAGGCGTCAACGTACAGCGGTACAAGGGCCTAGGTGAAATGAACCCGGAGCAGCTGTGGGCCACGACCATGGACCCGGACGCACGAACCCTGCTGCGAGTGACTATCGACGACGCGGTCGAGGCCGACGAGCTGTTCACCAAACTCATGGGCGACAAGGTCGAGCCGAGGCGGGAATTCATCGAACGCAACGCCTTGGCCGTGACCGACCTTGATATTTAGTCCATACAGATTTTTACATTGAATTGAGGTAGATGTGTCCAACATCAGCATCGAGAAGGAACTCCAGAAATCCTATTTGGAATACTCCCTGAGCGTCATCATTGGCCGGGCCATCCCGGACGTGCGCGACGGGCTCAAACCCGTGCACCGGCGCATCCTGTTCGCCATGCACGAGCTGGGCAACACCTACAACCGGGCCTACAAAAAATCGGCCCGCGTCGTTGGTGATGTCATCGGTAAATTCCACCCCCATGGCGACTCGGCCGTGTACGACGCCCTGGTGCGCATGGCCCAGAACTTCAACATGCGCGACCCCCTGGTGGACGGTCAGGGCAATTTCGGGTCCATCGACGGCGACGCCGCGGCGGCCATGCGATACACCGAAGTGCGCATGTCCCGTTTGGCCGGCTCCTTTCTGGCCGACATCGAAAAGGACACGGTGGAATTTAGGCCCAACTACGACAACTCCCTGCAGGAACCATCCGTTCTGCCGACCAAGGTGCCCAACCTGCTCGTCAATGGCTCCTCGGGCATCGCCGTGGGCATGGCCACGAACATCCCGCCCCACAACCTGGGCGAGGTGGTCGCCGGCACCCTGCGCCTGCTGGACGACCCGCGCATATCCATCAACGACCTGATGCAGGACATCAAGGCGCCTGATTTCCCGACAGGCGCCCTGCTTTACGGCAAGTCCGGCATCCGCGAGGCCTACCACACCGGCCGAGGCTCGGTGCGCATCCGGTCCAGGATCGAGATCGAGAAACGCAAGGGCGACCTGGAATCCATCGTGGTCAAGGAAATCCCCTATGCCCTGAACAAATCCACCCTGGTCGAAAAAATCGCGATTCTGGTCAACGAACGCAAAATCGAGGGCATTTCGGACCTGCGCGACGAGTCGGACATGAAGGGCATCCGCATCGTCATGGACCTGAAAAAAGGCGTGTTCTCGGATGTCATCATCAACCAGCTCTTCAAATACACATCCCTGGAAACGAGCTTCGGCATCAACATGATGGCCGTGGTCAACAACCGGCCCCAGCTGCTGAATCTGAAGCAGGTCCTGGAATACTTTCTGGACTACCGGCGCGAGGTCGTCATCCGGCGCTCCCGCTTCGACCTCAGAAAGGCCCAACACCGGGCGCATATCCTGGAAGGTCTGCGCATCGCCCTGGATTTCATCGACGAAGTGGTCAGCCTGATCCGCGCCTCCAAGACCCCCCAGGAAGCCAAGGAACGACTGCGCGAACGCTTCGGCCTGTCCGAAATCCAGGCCCAGGCCATTTTGGACATGCGCCTGCAGCGCCTGACCAACCTGGAGCGCGAAAAACTGCTGGAGGAATACGCCGAGCTCCTGAAGCAGATCGAATACCTGACCAGCGTCATCGAGAATCCCGAGGTGCTCAAAGGCGTCATCCGACAGGAGCTCGAAGAATTGCGCGACACCTTCGCCACGCCGCGTAAATCCCAACTTCTGACGCACGACCCGGATTCCATCGACATCGAGGACATCATTCCGGACGATTCCGTGGTCATCACCCTGTCCCGCAACGGCTATCTCAAACGCACCAGCCTGGACAGCTACCGCCAACAGCGCCGGGGAGGCACGGGCATCACCGGCGTGCATGTCGCCGACGAGGACTTCATCACCTCCATCCTGACCACGTCCAATCACCAGTACCTGAACCTGTTCACCAACAAGGGCAGGATGTACCAGATCAAGGTCCATCAGATTCCCGAGGGCGGACGCACGGCCAGGGGCAAGCACGTGGCCAACCTGCTGCCCCTGGACAGCAACGAGTACATCGCCGCGGCCATGAGCTGTCGCGACCTGGACCAGGAAAAATACTATTTCTTCTATACCCGCCAGGGCGTGGTCAAACGCAGCTCCATCGAGCTCTATCGCAACATCCGCGCCGCCGGACTCATTGCCCTGGGCATGCGCGAGGACGACGAACTCATTGGCGTGAGCGAGGTGGAGGAAGGCGATGAGATGGTCCTGGTCACCGTGGACGGCTATTCCATCCGCTTTGCCTGCTCCGACGTGCGGGCCATGGGCCGTCAGGCCACCGGCGTGAAGGGCATCGCCCTGCGCAAGGGAGACCGGGTCGTGGCCGGCGTGGTCATCACCAAGGGCTCCACGCAGGAACTCCTGACCGTGGCCGAAAACGGCTATGGCAAGCGGACCCAGGTCGAGCACTTCCGGGCCCAGTCACGCGGCGGCAAGGGCATCATCAACATGCGCATCACCCCCAAGACCGGCAAGGTGGTCGGGGCCATGATGGTCCTGCCCACGGACGAGCTGATCCTTTTGACCTCGGGCAGCAAGATCATCCGCATCGGCATCTCCAGCATCAGCCTGGTTGGCCGGGCGGCCCAGGGCGTGCGCCTGGTCCGGCTGGAGGATGACCAGACCGTGATTTGTTTTGACCACGTTCCGGCCGAAAACGCCGAGGACGGCCCGGTCGCCGAAACCGTCGCGGCCGATCTGGAATTGGACGACACCGAAATCCCGGACGACGAGCCAACGACAGAGGACACGGACGACTGATCCACGCCGGGCCAGCGGCCCGGCGTGCGACTGGACGTTTCGCGCGTGGTCGTGTAGGGGAGCTGGCCATGAAATCTGATCGACGGACAGCATATGCTGAAGTACAAAGGGACGGGCGTCACGCCGGGTCCCTTTTTTTTCGCGACACGAAAACCCGGCCGGAGTCCGAGGAGACAGGCGCATGAATTGGCGGCACAAGGATTTACTCGACATTTCGCAGCTTGACCGGGACGAGGTCGGGCACGTCTTCGAGACGGCGGCCAGATTCGCCGAAGTGAACCAGCGGCCCATCAAAAAAGTGCCCATCCTCAAGGGCAAGAGCGTGGTCCTCTTTTTCGCCGAGGCCTCGACCCGGACCAAGACCTCTTTCGACATGGCTGGCAAGCGACTTTCGGCCGACACCTTCAGTCTGGCCAAATCCGGCAGCTCCCTGCAAAAAGGCGAAAGCCTCAAGGACACGGCCCTGACCCTGCAGGCCATGCACCCCGACGCCATCGTCATCCGGCATTGGCAGAGCGGCGCCGCCGCCTTCCTGGCCGAAAGACTGGATTGCTCCATCATCAACGCCGGCGACGGCTGGCACGCGCACCCCACCCAGGCCCTGCTCGATGGCTTCACCCTGAGCCGGGTCTGGGACACTTTTAAGGGCAGGACCGTGTGCATCCTGGGCGACATCGCCCACAGCCGGGTGGCCCGCTCCGATGTCCAGCTCCTGACCCTGCTCGGCGCCCGGGTGCGACTGTGCGCGCCGCGCACGCTCCTGCCCGCCGGCGTCGGATCCTGGCCCGTGGAAACCTTTACCGACGTGGCCACGGCCTGCGCGGGCGTGGACGCGGTCATTTGTCTGCGCCTGCAGCTTGAACGGCAACAGGCCGGCCTGCTGCCGGACCTGCGCGAGTACGCGTGCACCTATGGCCTGACCGGCCGGCACCTGAAAAACGCGGCGCCAAACGTCAAGATCATGCATCCCGGACCCATGAACCGGGGGCTGGAAATCGCTTCCGACCTCGCCGACTCGGGCGCGAGTCTGGTGCTCGACCAGGTCAGTGCCGGCGTGGCCGTGCGCATGACCCTTCTCCATCTTTTTCTGACCCGGTCCCGCATCGCGGCATAGGAGGTTCCCATGGCGACTTGTGATCTGATCATCCGCGATGTCCTGTGGCAGGACCGGGCGCGCGACCTTGTCCTGTTCCAAGGCCGGATCGTGGAACTGGCCGAGGCCGGCGTCGTGGTTCCCGAATCCGTCCCAACCCATGACGCCCAGGGCCTGCATCTGCTGCCCAGCCTGATCGACGCCCACGTCCATCTGCGCGAGCCCGGCCAGGAATACAAGGAAGACATCGCCTCCGGCCTGACCGCCGCCCTGCGGGGCGGCTTTGGCCAGGTCATGGCCATGGCCAACACCAACCCGGTCAACGATCGGGCCTCCGTGACCGAATTCATGCTGCACAAGGCGGCCCTGGCCTACCCGCACGGCCCGTGGGCGCGGCCCGTGGGCGCCCTGACCGTCGGCCTCCTGGGCAAGGAACTGGCTCCGGCCGGCGAGCTGGCCGGGGCCGGTTGCGTGGCCCTGTCCAACGATGGCCGGCCAGTGGAAAACAGCGAACTTTTTCGACGCGGCATGGAGTACGGGGCGGACTTCGGCCTGCGGGTCATCGACCACTGCGAGGACCCCTGGCTTGGAGCGGGCGGAGTCATGAACGAGGGGTTGGTCTCGGGGCGTCTGGGGCTTAAAGGGATCCCGTCCGTGTCCGAAGCCATGCAGGTTGCCCGGGACATTCTCCTGGCCGCGTATCTGAACATTCCCGTCCATCTGGCCCACATCAGCTGCCGGGAGTCCATCGAACTCATCGCCATGGCCAAGGCCAAGGGCGTGCCGGTCACGGCCGAAACCTGTCCGCATTATCTGCTCTGGGACGAAACCTGGGTCGAGGGCTACGACACCAGCGCCAAGGTCAATCCGCCCCTGCGCACCCGTGACGACGTCCTGGCCATGCGCCAAGCCGTGCGCGACGGCGTCATCGACATCCTGGTCACGGATCACGCCCCGCACGCGGCCCATGAAAAGGAAACGCCCTTCGACGAGGCACCCAACGGCATTTCCGGCCTGGATACGGCCCTGTCCCTGACCTATGAACTGGTTCGTGGCGGCGAGCTGGAACTTGGCGACATCGCCCGACTGTGGTGCTGGAACACGGCCACGATTTTCAACCTGCCGCGCAACACCTTCCAGCCCGGCGACCCGGCCGACTTCGTCCTCTTCGACCCGGACCAGGCCTGGATGGTCACGGCCGAAGCCCTGTGCTCCAAGGGCAAGAACACACCCTGTCTGGGCAAGGAACTCCCGGGACGGGTCATGGCCCACTTCCTGGGCGGACGGGAAATCTTCGCGCGCGACAAGGCGTCCCTGATCTAGGCCCTTCAACCAAAACGGATACGACAAAGCTGAATCATGGCCAAAATCCTTATCGTCGACGACGACCTGAGCCTGCGCGAAGTCCTGGAAATCGCCCTTTCCAAAAAGGGCCACGCCGTGTGGACCGCTCCGGATTCGGCCACGGCCCTGGACGTGCTGCAACGGGAGGCCATCGCCTTGATTCTGCTGGATCTGCGCCTGGGCAGGGAAAGCGGCATCGACCTCTTGGCGCGTATCCGCGAAACCTGGACCGAGGTCCCGGTGCTCATGGTCACGGCCTACGCCGACGCCAAAAGCGCCATCACGGCCATCAAGCATGGCGCCAAGGACTACATCACCAAACCCTTCGAGCTGGACGACCTGCTCTTCACCGTCGAACGGACCCTGGAAACGGCCCGTCTCAAGGAGGAAAACGCCTGGCTCAAGGGCCAAATCAATCGACAATACGGCGATATCATTGGCCAAAGCCCCCAAATGCAGGCAGTTTTCGACTTGGTGCGGCGCATCGCGCCGACGACCATCAACGTCCTCGTCACCGGCGAATCGGGCACGGGCAAGGAGCTTTTCGCCCGGGCCATTCACCAGCAAAGCCCCAGGGCCACCCATCCGTTCCTGGCCATCAACTGTGGCGGCCTGCCTGAAAACCTGGTCGAAAGCGAGCTCTTCGGATTCCGCAAGGGGGCTTTCACCAGCGCCGACCGCTCCAAGAAGGGGCTTCTGGAAATGGCCGAGGGCGGCACCATCTTTTTGGACGAGGTTGGCGAGCTGGCCGCGCCGACCCAGGTCAAGCTGCTGCGCTTTGTCCAGGAGCGCTGCTTCATCCCCCTGGGCGGCACCGAGGAATTGCACGCCGATGTGCGCATCATCACGGCCACCAACCGCAACATCGAGCAGTGCGTGGCCGAGGGCACCTTCCGCGAGGATCTGTATTACCGCCTCAGCGGGGTCAAGGTGCACCTGCCGCCGCTGCGCGAACGCGGTCAGGATATCCAGACCCTGGCCGACCATTTTTTGAAAAAAGCCTGCCAGACCCAAAAACGCGCCCTCAAGGGCTTCACCGGGGACGCCCGGAGCAAGCTGCTCCGCTACCATTATCCCGGCAATGTGCGGGAACTGGAAAACATCGTCGAACGGGCCGTGGCCCTGGAGCCCGGCGACACCGTGACCTCGGAAGCCCTGGTCATCTACGAAAAAATCCCCGCCGGCGAACTCGAATGCGGCCTCCAGAAAGTCCTGTCCGGGCAGCTGACCCTGGATGAATATCTGGCCACGCACGAACACAGGGTTCTTCAGGAGGCCATGCGCCGTTGCGGCGGACACAAGGGCCGGGCCGCCGAGATGGTCGGGCTCAATTTCCGGCAGTTCCGCTACCGCTTGACCAAGGTGGGGGAAAAAGATGAAGATATCTGATCTTTACCCGCTTGTTACAGACCTTTCGCCTACCGCACCCGATCATTCAAGGAGACATGGATGCCTCAGCCGATAAAAGAAGCCATCTCGATCTGCAAAACCATCATGCGCAACGGCTACGATGCCTACGTCATCAGCGCCGCGCTGCAACGCCGGGTCCTCGCCCACTCCCAGGATTCCGAGGTGGAAATTTGCACGGACATCGATCTGGACGGCCTCAAGGTGCTTTTCCCCGAGATCGAATCCGGCACCGCGGGAATCATGGCCCGCTTGATCCAGAATACCACGACCATTCTTTTCCACGCCGCCGACAACGCCGACGCCTCCCACCCCGAGGTCTGCGTGACCCAGATCACGCCGAACATGCTGCGCAAGCTGGAACAGGACGGCGATTTCCCCATGCACCTGGCCTGTCCGTATGTCCCTCGCTCCCAGGACGCCTACGACGGATTCGAAAACATCGCCGCCGGGCAGATCAAATTCGCGGGCATCCCGGACGAAACCCTCAAGCACGACTATCTCCGGGCCATCCGCGCCCTGCGCTTCTCCGCCAACTACCACCTGCCCATCGAGGAAAACTCCTGGATGTCGATTATCCGCGCCTCGCGCCGGGTTCTGGACTATGTCTCGGTGGCGGACATCATGGACGAGTGGCGCAAGGTCGAGGCCGAAAACATGTGGCGCTTCGCCGAATTGCTGTTCGACTCCATGATCCTGCATGGCCTGCTGCCGGAACTGGCCGCCCTGAGCCGTATTTTCCAGGCCACAAACGACGAGGGAGGCTCCCAATCCGTCTGGCAGCATACCCTGGACGTCATGCGCCGCTATCCCGAGGAACTCCCCTACGACTGGTACGGCACCCTGGCCTGTCTGTTCCATGACTGCGGCAAGCTCTACGCCGGCGAACAGTACGGCAAAAAGACCACCTTCTACCAGCACCACCGCATCGGAGCCAAGGTCACGCGCAAGATTCTGAAGCGTCTGCGCCTCAACACCGAGGAAGTGGATCTGGTCGTCAATCTGGTTCGCAACCACATGCGTTTCCATTTCATGCTCACGGACAAGGGCATCCGCCGCTTCAAGGCCCTGGACGATTACCCGCGCCTGATCGAAATGGCCCGGGCGGATATCAAGGCCACGGGCGGCAACTACACGGAATTCAATCATAACATGAAGATGCTGGAACGGGCCGACATCCGCGAGGAGCTGCTCGAACCGCTGCTGAACGGCAAGCAAATCATGGACATCGCCGCCATCAAGCCAGGTCCGACCGTGGGCTTGATCCGGGACAGCCTGCTCCAGGCCCAGATCGCGGGCGACGTCAACAACCAGGAAGAGGCCGAGCGTTTTGTCCTGGCCTACAAGGAAAAAAACCAGCTCTAATAGCTTTTATTCATTTGTTTTCTTCCCTCGCCGAAGGCACGAGGACCGCCCTGGCCGCGATCCTTGTGCCTTTGCGATTCCGGACAGGTAATGCGCAACATTCTTGAATTGACCTATCCCGAGCTGGAATCCGCCATCCTGGCCATGGGGCATCAGGCCTTTCGGGCCCGACAGCTCTGGCAATGGCTGTGGCGGCGCGGCGCGCGGGATTTCGCCCAGATGACCAATATCGCCAAGAACTTTCGGGAGCAGTTGCAACGGGAATGGGCGGTGGCCTGGCCGGCGACCTCGGAAACACGGGTCAGTTCCGACGGAACCATCAAATTCCTGCTGGAGCTGGCCGATGGCGCCACGGTGGAAAGCGTGCTCATCCCGGACAAGGGGCGCTACACGCAATGCCTGTCCTGCCAAATCGGTTGCCCCATGGGCTGCACCTTCTGCAGCACGGGGCTCATGGGCTTTGTCCGGAACATGACCGGCGGGGAAATCGCGGCCCAGATCCTGGTGGCGCGGGAGTACCTGCGGGCCCACGGTCTGGCCGAGGAAATCAAGAATCTCGTCTATATGGGCATGGGAGAGCCGCTTTTGAACTGGGACGAGGTCCGCAAAAGCCTGCATATCGTGTCCCATGCCGAGGGGCTGGAATTTTCCCGGCGGCGGATCACCCTATCCACCTGCGCCGTCAAGGGGCGGCTGCGCTGCTTCGAGGCCGAGGGTCTGGCGCTGCCCGCCATTTCCCTGCACGCCCCGACCCAGGACATTCGGGAAAAGCTCATGCCCGGCGCCGCCGCCTGGCACATCGACGACCTGATCAAGACCCTGCAAGAATTCACGCTCCGCCCCCGGGAACGGGTGACCATTGAGTACATCCTGATCCGAAACGTCAACGACAGGCTGGAGCACGCCCGCCAGTTGGTGCGCCTTTTGTCGCACCTCAAGTGCAAGATCAATCTGATCGCCTACAATCCCGGTCCGGGCATCGCCTACGAGGCGCCGGACCCGGCCGATGTGTTGGCGTTCGAGGAGCTGTTGCGCGCCAAGGGGTTCACCGTGACCCTGCGCAAGAGCAAGGGACAGGACATCGCGGCGGCCTGCGGTCAGCTCAAGACCGAAGTCGATGGCCACGCGCAAACGATCACCCAGTAAGCAAGGATACAGCGTGGACAAACCCAATTTTGCCAAGGGCGGCGGTCTCATTCCGGCCATTGCCCAGGACGCGGCCAGCGGCGAGGTGCTGATGCTCGCCTACATGAACGAAGAGGCCTGGAACACAACCCTCGAAACCGGCGAGGTGCACTACTACAGCCGCAGCCGGGATTGCCTGTGGCACAAGGGCGGCACGTCCGGGCACGTGCAGAAGGTGGTGTCCATCGCCCTGGACTGCGACCAGGACACGGTCCTGGTCAAGGTGGAACAAATCGGCGGCGCGGCCTGCCACACCGGCCGCAGAAGCTGCTTTTATCGTCAACGCGACGCTCGGGGGCAGTGGTCGGACTGCTCCCCCATGGTGTTCGATCCCAAGGAGGTTTACAAATAATGGCTGACGGAAAACAAATGCGTATCGGCATTCCCAAGGGTTCCCTGGAGGAAGCCACGATCAAGCTTTTCGCCAAGGCGGGATGGAAAATTACCTCCCACCATCGCAACTATTTCCCGGAAATCAACGACCCGGAATTGACCTGCTCCCTGTGCCGGGCCCAGGAAATGGCCCGCTACGTGGAAAGCGGCCTGCTCGACGCCGGCCTGACCGGCCGGGACTGGATTCTGGAAAACCAGTCCGACGTGGTCGTGGTTGACGACCTGATCTACTCCAAGGCCAGCAACCGTCCGGCCAAATGGGTTCTGGCCGTGGCTGGCGACGCCCCGTACAAGCGCCCCGAGGATCTGGCCGGCAAAAAAATCGCCACGGAATTCGTGGGCTTCACCCGCCGTTATTTCGAATCCGCCGGCATCCCGGTCGAGGTCGAATACTCCTGGGGCGCCACCGAGGCCAAGGTTGTCGAAGGGCTGGTGGACGGCATCGTCGAAATCACCGAGACCGGCACGACGATCAAGGCCCATGGCCTGCGCATCATCGCCGAGCTGCTCCAGACCAACACCCAGCTCATCGCCAACAAAAATTCCTGGAACGATCCCTGGAAGCGGGCCAAGATCGAAAACATGAACATCCTGCTTCAGGGCGCCCTGCGGGCCGACAAGCTCGTCGCCCTAAAGATGAACGCGCCGGCCGAGGCCGTGGACAAGGTCATGTCGCTGCTGCCGAGCATGAACTCGCCGACCGTGGCCCATCTGCACAATTCGGACTGGCTGTCCATCGAAACCGTGGTCGAGGCCACCCTGGTGCGCGATCTGGTTCCCCGGTTGTTGTCCGTGGGCGCGGAAGCCATCATCGAATACTCCCTGAACAAGGTCATCTGATCCGATCACCGCGAGCGGCCCCGCCAAGGGCCAAGGAAGAAACGTATGAAAACATCCCTCCTGGTGCTTTTCGTTTGTGTATTTCTGGCCGGATGCGGAGCGCGCTCCGGTTCCGGCGGCTTGTCCTCGGACATGGGCAGCCGCGAGGTCCAGCTGCGCCTGGATCTGGTCGAATCCCATGTCAAAAACGACCAGCCCCAACGGGCCTTGCAAGAGCTGCTCAAGGTCGAGGACCAGGCCGGCCACCTGTCCCGGTTTCATTTCGACGCGGGCATGGTCTACCTTGGTCTGAACGAATTGGAAAAATCACGGGAGGGCTTTGCCCGGGCCACGCAAATCGACGACGACTTCGGCGAGGCCTGGAACAACCTGGGCAAGGTCCTGGAGGCCTTGGGCAAGATCCAGGAGGCCGAGGCCGCCTACACCAAGTCCATCTCCATTCTGACCTATCTCACTCCGGAATTTCCAGCCTACAACCTTGGCGCCATGTACCTTGGCCAGGGGCGGGCCAAGGATGCCGAGGCCGCCGCGCGCAAGGCCCTGGCCAAAAACTGGCGCTATCTTCCGGGCTACAAGCTCCTCGGCGAGGCATTGATCGCCCAAAACCGCGTCGATGAAGCCGAAACCGTGCTCCGGGATGGCATGGAAGCGGACCTGGAAAGCACCTACCTGACACTGGCCCTGGCCGAACTCCACATGCGCACCGGCAAACAGCACGAGGCCCGGGAACTGTTCGAACGCATCGTCACCCTGAACCCAAAATCCAATGATGCCAAAGTGGCCCAGGATTACCTGGGCATCCTCCAATGACACCTCCGAGGACGCCCCTCGCGTTCTCGGGATAAATCCCTGGATTTTCGATTTCGCGGCCTTCAACCTGTGGTCCAGACCGGCCGGGTTGTTGGCCGTTCTGGACATGCTGCGCGCGGCGGGAACCCATGTCGCCCTGCTGGATTGTCTGGACCAAACCTGGTCCGACGCGCCCTGGCCCAGGCCCCACGCCACGGGCAAGGGACATTACCCCAAGCATCTGGCCGCCAAGCCATCCGTTCTGCGTGATGTCCCACGCCGCTTCAGCCGTTACGGCCAAGACCCGGAATTGGTCCGGGTGGCGCTGGCGGCCCTGAACCCGCCGCCGGACCTGATCCTGATCACCAGCATCATGACCTATTGGTATCCGGGCGCCCGCGAGGCCATCGCCATGGCGCGCGACATCTGGCCAAAAACACCCGTGGTCCTTGGCGGAATTTACGCCTCCCTCTGTCCGGACCATGCCGCCGGATTGGAGGCGGATCTGGTGCTGGGAGGAAAATTCGAGGACCCCGCCAACTGGTCGCGCCTCTGGAAACTCCTTGGCCAGACCACGCCGGCCGTGCCCGCCAACGCCGGGATGCATCTGGCCCTGGACCTATACGCCGACCCGGCGTTTTCAATCGTCCTTGGTTCGCGCGGCTGTCCGTTCCGATGCCCGTATTGCGCCAGCCACAGCCTGCATCCCACCTTCCGCCAAGCCCCGGCCCCGGAGCTTTTGGCCGGCATCAGGCGCGAGTACGCGCGTGGCGTGCGGGACTTCGCCTTTTACGACGACGCGCTGCTGGTCCAGCCGGGAACCTGGCTTTGGCCGCTCCTGGAGTGGTTCACGGGCAAAAACGCCCGCCTGCACACGCCCAACGCCATGCACATCCGCTATCTGACCCCGGAAGTATGCGCGCGGCTGAAGCGGGCCGGATTTTCGACCATCCGCCTCGGCCTGGAAACCGTCGATTTCGCCCACCGGCTGGACGCCAAGCTGTCGCGGGAGCAATGGGAAGCGGGACTGGCCGCCCTGCGCGGCGCGGGCTTTGGGCCGGACCGTGTCGGCGCCTATATTTTGTTTGGGCTGCCCGATCAGGACATGGGAGAAGTGGAGCGGACCATCCGTCTGGTCCGGGCAAGCGGCATCAAGCCGGATCTGGCCTTTTTCACACCGATTCCAACCAGCCCGCTTTTCGAGCGGGCCCGGGAGGTGTCGATGTTTCCCGTGGACACGGAACCACTGTGCCAAAACAATTCCATCTGGCCGTGCGTGCCGGGCGGATTTTCCTGGGACGCGGCCATGTATTGGCGAAAAGTGGTCGGCGGGTAGTCTAGTCGGACTCGACGTGCAACAGGTCTTCCTCGTCGAGATCCTCGGGAAATTCGCCGGAATCCAGATCGCAGAATCCATAGCCCACCGAGCACATGGGCAACCCCAGCAGCTCGACCAGACTCAGATGACGGTCCACGGCCAGGGTGAAGCCACAGTCATGATCCGGGCAATGGAGGATTTCGTTGATTTCCTCGGACGAGGCGTCGGAGTTGAAATACTGGGACAGCAATTCCGCCTTGCCCCCCTGGGCCCGGGGCCGGCTCCTGCCCTCGCCGTCCAGGGACGGCGCCGGCGACCTGTAGGTGTCCAGCAGTTCGCCGTCGGCATACAGCCAGTAGCGAAAAAGCTCCTCGTCCACGGCTTGGACCGCCAGCGCCGAGCAGCCGAAGTACCCGGAAAGGTCCTCGGCCAAGTCGGTCAGGATGCGGATTTCTCCCTCGTCGCTGTCCATTTCATACACGGTGGTCAGGCCATCCTCGGTCGGCGAAACAAAGGCGCAGCGTCCCTGGTTGCCAAGTTCATGAAGAATGTCCCGTGCCTTCGGCCCTTTAAGTGTAATATTGGCGTATGTCGTTCCCATATGTGGGTTCTTCAAACAGAATCCAGGCCAACTTGCAAGCCTGGAAGAGCACCCGGGACGCATTCTCCGGCCGGCATGGTGGGGCTTGAGAAAGATCATGGCTTCGCGTACCCCTCGCGGTATTGGCCCGGGACCATTTCCGGGCCTTTTCCATGACTGTCGAACGTGAACAGGAGCCCGCCGCGACCGGACGGGCTGGTCCAACATATCAGGAGGAACCATGAGTGCAGTGAAGGCGCTATGCGCCGGGGAAACAGGCAAGGGAGTGGTCATTCAGGGCAACATGGCCTTTGCCGTGGGCTGTGTGCGGGCGGGCTTCCACGCCGCCGACGGGTATCCGGGCACGCCGAGCACCGAGGTCATCGACAAGGGCCTGTCCCAGGTCCAGGATCTGATCACCGTGGGCTGGTCCGTGAACGAGGCCGTGGCCGCGGGCGTGGGCTTCGGCCACACCCTGGCCGGCAGCGACTGTGTCGTGACCATGAAAATTCCGGGCCTTTTCCAGGCCGCCGACGTCATCACCAGCTCGGCCTTTTACACCGGCCAGCGCGGCAGCCTCGTCTATTATATCGCCAGCGACTACACGCCCAGCTCCACCCAGCATCTGGTGGACCCGCGCCATATGCTCAAAAGCTGCTGCATTCCGGTCTTCGAGCCGCGCAACCACCAGGAAATGCATGAGGCCGCGCGGATCGCCGCCGATCTGGGGCGCCGTTTCCACACCCCCGTGGCCGTCATCGCCTCCGGCGTGCTCTGTCACAGCGAAGGCCTGGTCCGTCTGATGGAACCGCGCATGCGCGAAAAAGCGCCTCTGCCGGAACGCATGAGCGACTTCATCACCCTGCCCAATCGGGCGCGCATGTTCCACGACCAGGTCCGCACGACCCGCATTCCGGCCCTGCGCGAAATAGTCGAACAAAGCCCTCTCAACATCTGGACCAAGGGCGCGGGCAAGATCGGTGTCATCACCCACGGCGTGAATGGCCTGTTCGTGGACGAGGTCCGCGCGACTTCCGGCCAAGACATCGACGTCCTGTCCCTGGGCTTCACCTATCCCCTGCCCATGCAGCTCGCCCGCCGTTTTTGCGAGAGCATCGACGGCCCAGTTTTTGTCATCGAGGACGGACACCGCTTCATCCAGGACAGTCTGCTGGCCGCCGGGCTCATGGTCCAGGGCAAGGGCGAGGACGAAACGGTCACGGAGTGGACTCCGGCCCTGATCGCGGCCCGACTCGGCCTGAAGCTGGAAACGCGTGCGTCCGAGGTGGCCAGCCTGCCCCGGCCGCCCATGATCTGCGCGGGCTGTCCGTATCGTCTTTTCGGCCAAATTGTCGGCAAGATGCGCAAAAAAGGCACGTTGGAGGCCGTGTTCGGAGATATCGGCTGCAACACCCTGCTCCATTTCCTAAATGCCATGGACACGGCCCTGGCCATGGGCGCGAGCGAGGCCAAGCGCCTGGGCTATGTCCTGTCCCGGCCCGAGGCCGCCAGTAAATGCCTGGCCGTGCTCGGCGACGGCACCGAATGCCACAGCGGCATGGACGCCACCCGCAACACCATTTTCCGCAACATCCCCGGCGTGAAGGTCATCCTCAACAATGAGTGGACGGCCATGACCGGCGGCCAGCCCTCGCCGACATCTCCCGCCAATCTGGCCGGCGACCCCAACGTGTTCGATTTGAACGCCAGCCTCGAGGCCCACGGCGCGAACGTCGTCGAAGCCAGCGGCTACGACAAAAAAGGCCTGGAAAAAGCCCTCAAGGACAGTCTGGCCCTGGCTGAAAACGGAACCTTCACCACCCTGGTCGTCACCGGCACCTGCATCCGCAAGATGCCCAAGGAGGCCTACGGCGTGAAGATGGCCGTGGACGCGGATCTGTGCAAGAGATGCGGCCTGTGCCAAATCTGTCCGGGCATCGAGGCCGACAGCGAGGGTCTGCCCCGCTTCAACAACATCTGCACAGGGTGCGTGGGTCAGAATCCCGCCTGCGCCCAGATGTGCCCGGTGGGGGCCATCGCGCCGGCCAAGGATCAAAGCGTGTGCGGCCTGGCCTCCTGCCCGGAGTTGCCCACTCCGCCCGAATCCATCGCCCTGCCCGATGCCGGAAAACTGCCACCATTTTTGTCCGTGGCCGTGCGCGGCGTGGGCGGTCAGGGCAACCTCTTCTTCGGCCGGGTCCTGACCCAGCTGGCGTATCTGCTGGGCTACGACCAACAGAACATCCTCAAGGGCGAGACCCACGGCATGGCCCAGATGGGTGGCCCGGTCATCAGCACCTTTGCCTGTGGCGCGGTTCATTCGCCGGTGCTCATGCCCGGCACCTGCCAGTGCCTGGTCAGCATGGAACGCAGCGAGGTCTTCCGACCGGGTTTCCTGGACATGCTCCGGCCCGGCGGCACGGTCATCCTGGCCGACACGGCCATCATGCCCCCGGCCTTCGATCCGGCCAAATACCCGACCGTGGACGCCGTGCGCCAGGCTCTGGACGGGTACAACGTCATTGACGTGGACGTCCTGAACACGGCCCTGGGCCTGGGCGACCCGACCGGCCGCTGCGCCAACGTGGTCATGATCGGCGTTTTGAGCACGGTCGCCCCGTTTAACTCCTTCCCCTCCGAATACTGGCTCCAGGCCTTGAAAAACGTCAGCCCCAAGCCGGCCATCTGGCGGACCAACCACGCCGCCTTCCTGGCCGGCCGGAAACTGGGCGGACAATAGCACGGCCAGGGGGCAGATCCCCAAACCACGCACATCATCAAGCGGGCTTACGGCCCGCTTTTTTTATGCGCCACAAATCCCCATGTGGTGGCGCCCCATCGCCCGCCGCCGCCCTGGCACAGGATTTGCCCACGCGCCCCGCCTGTGCTAGGGAGCCGTGACCCACGCGGCCCACGTCCGCGCCATCCCCACGCCAACCCCCCTTTTCTGGAGAAGACATGAGTGATCTCAAGAAGATGTATCATACCCTGAACCGGGATTCCTTCCCGGCCGACCTCACCCTGACCATTGGCGACCAGACCATACGGTTCACCAAGAAAACCTGGAACATCGGCGGCGAACAAAAGGGCCTGCGCTACGGCGAAAATCCGGATCAACCCGCGGCCCTGTACGAGGTGGCCGACAGCTCCTTTTCCATGGACGGTGTCGCCTTCCAGCACGGCCAGCACAAGCTGGTTTCCAGCCTGACCGAGGACAACCTGATCCAGTCCGGCAAGCATCCGGGCAAGATCAACCTGACCGACGTCGACAACGGCATCAACATGCTCCAGTACCTCGCGGCCAAGCCCGCGGCCATCATCTTGAAGCACAACAACCCCTGCGGCGCGGCCTGGTCCGATGACGGACTGCACGCGGCCCTGACCAAGGCCTTTGGGGCCGATCGCATCGCCGCCTTCGGCGGCACCATCGTGGTCAACCGTCCCCTGGACAAGGCCTGCGCGGAATTTATCAATTCCAGCTATTTCGAGGTTGTCGCGGCTCCGGAATTCGAGCCCGGCGCCCTGGACGTGCTGACCACCAAGAAAAATCTGCGCATCATCCGTATCCCGGCCCTGGGCAAGCTCGAAGACATGGTCGGCACCCCGTTCCTGGACATCAAGTCCCTGGTGGACGGAGGCCTGATCATCCAGGCGTCCTTCCGCAACCGCATCCTCGGCGTGGATGATTTCCTGCCGGCCGCGGCCACCAAGGACGGCCAGACCGTCCTGGCCCGTAAACCCACCCCCAAGGAAGCCGATGACCTGCTCTTCGCCTGGGCCGTGGAAGCCGGCGTGACCTCCAATTCCATCATTTTCGCCCGCGACGGGGCCACCGTGTCCATCGGCACCGGCGAGCAGGATCGCGTCGGTTGTGTCGAGCTGACCATCCAGAAGGCTCACACCAAATACGCCGACAAGCTGGCCTTTGAACGGCATGGCCTGTCCCTGTACGAACTCAAGCTCAAGGCCAGGGACGACGCCGACCTGAATTCCTCCCTGACCGAAATCCTGGCCCGGACGGAACGGGACAAGGGCGGCCTGCCCGGCACGGTTTTGGTTTCGGACGGCTTCTTCCCCTTCCGCGACGGCGTCGATCTGGCCATTGCCCAGGGCGTGACGGCCATCGCCCAGCCCGGCGGCTCCATCCGCGACCTCGAAGTCATCCAGGCCGTCAACGAGGCCGCTCCCCAGGTGGCCATGGTCTTTACAGGGCAGCGCTCGTTCAAGCATTGATCACGGTCCAATCCCGCCCCTCGGCCCGCAACCGGACCTTGGGGCGGGCGTTCGGCGGCACGCGGGGCACAGTCCCCTCGTCCCCGTCATCAAACGTTTCACCGCCGCCCGGAGCCCCCGGGCGACGCAATGCCGCCAGAAGCGGAGCGCGCGACGCGCATAAGGTCTTGTATGTCCATCTTTCCTCCCCTTTTGCCAGGCTGCATCATGGAATTTCTGCAGGACAACCAGCCGGTCACGGCCTGGGTTCTGGATGTCCAGGGGGCGCGGTTGCGGGTCTTCACGTCGGGCCAGCGCGAGCTGAAGCTCCCCCTGTCCCGCGCCCTGCCCTGGACCGGTCCGCAGTGTAGCGCCGGCGCCAGCCGACAGGAGATGCTCGATCTGCTGCGCACCCACCACGGCCGCCGCGAGCGTCTGGCCGAGGCCGTCGATGCCCTGGAGCTCTGGGATCTGGCCCAGGGCGAGCTGGACGAGGCGGAAATCGACTGGTTCGCCAGTCTGGTCTTTGACACGCCCAACCCCGATCAGCTGGCCGCACTGGGCCGCAAGCTGCTCCAGACCAAGACCCATTTCAAATTTTCCCCGCCCAAGTTCGAAATCTACCCCCGCGAGACGGTCGAACGCCGCCAGGAGGAAATGCGCAAGGCCCAGGAACGGGAACGTCTGGTCGGTTTCGGGCAGGTCTTTCTGCGCGGCTTGTGGGACGCCTTCACCAAGCGCAAGGCCACCCCGCCCCAGCCCGACGCGGAACAGACCCAGCGCATCCACGACCTGCTCATGACCCGCATCGCCAATCCCGACGACCGGGACTCCGAGGCGTTGTGGAAGACCATGAGTCAGGGGCTGCCCGAGGACCCGTTCCTGCCCCTGTATCTGGCCCAGGCCTGGGGCATCGTGCCGCCGCATTTCAATTTTCATCTGGCCCGGGCCCAGTACGACTGGACGCCGGATTGGGCAGGGGAACACGCCCAAGCCGTGGAGGACATCGCACGCCGCGTCCTGGCCGGCCGGACCGCGCCCGTGACCAGCATCGTGACCATCGACTCGGCCAGCACCCAGGACATCGACGACGGCTTCAGCCTGGAGCGAACCGCGTCCGGCTTCACCCTGCGCCAGGCCCTGGCCTGCCCGCCCCTGGGCTGGGAGTTCGGATCAAGCCTGGATCGGGCCGTGCTGCACCGGTTCACGTCCCTGTACCTGCCCGAGGGCACCAGCCACATGCTGCCCGAGGCGCTGGGCACGGCCTTTTTCAGCCTGAACGCGGGCCAGGAGCGTCCGGCCCTGGTCATCACCTTTGATCTGGATGAAAACGGCGCCCTCCGGTCCTTCGAGCCGGCCATCGCCTGGATCCACGTGGACGCCAACCTGACCTATGCCGGAGTGGAGGCGGACATCGCCGCCGGCACGACGGCCATGCTGGCCTCGGCCCGCGATCTGGCCGCCCTGCTCCGCGCCCAGCGCATCCACGACCACGCCGTGATCATGGACCAGCCCGACCCGCGTCTGGTCCTGTCCGGGGACCCGGCCAACCCCACCGTCGAGGTGCGCCAGTCCGTGTCCACGCCCGAGGCCCAGATGATCGTGTCCGAATTCATGATCCTGGCCAACAAGGCCATGGCCGCCTGGGCCCTGGACAACGACGTGCCCCTGCTCTTCCGGACCCAGAACATCACCCTGCCGGCCGAAAGCGCCGGCGTCTGGAGCGAGCCCACGGACATCTACCGGATCATCAACAACATGGGCCCGTCCATTCTGGAGTGCGAGCCCAAGCGCCACGCCACCATCGGCGCCAAGGCCTACGCGCCGGTGACCTCGCCCCTGCGCCGCTACTCGGACTTTCTCAACATGGCCCAGATCCTGGCCAAACTGACCGGCCAGGGACGACTGCTGACCAAGGACGAACTGGAACGCCTGCTGCCCATCCTGTCCAGCCGGGCGGAAATGACCGGACAGGTCCAGCGCATGCGCCCACGCTACTGGAAATGCGAATACTTCCGGCAAAATCACAAAAAAACACGCTGGTCCGGGATCATCGTCGATGCCGGCCCGGTCCTGGTGACCATCTCCCTGCCGGACATGCAGCTCTTCCTCAAGGCGCCGCGCAAAATCTTTGGCGACAAAATCCGCCTGGGCCAACGCTTTGCCATCCGCATTGGCAAGGTCGATCCCCTGAACAACGAAATCAAGATCGTCGAGGCCTGGGAAGAGGAATGATCTTGTTCACGACGCTTTTTTTCCGTAAAGTGACCCGTTCCATGCCAACCACATTCCGTCAGACCAAGGAGTTCGCACAATGGTGACAATATTCTGGCTGTGCATCAGCTACCTGCTGGGCGCCATGCCCTTTGGCCTTCTTGTTTCCCGGACCTGCTGCAACATCGATCCCCGCGAACAGGGCAGCGGCAACATCGGCGCGACCAACGTCGGCCGGCTGTGCGGAAAAAAATACGGAGCCCTGACCCTGATCCTGGACATGGCCAAGGGTTTCATCCCCGTGGTCCTGGCCTCGTCGTTCTCGGATTCCGCCTTTTTCCTGACCCTGGTCGCCACGGCCACCATTTGCGGGCACATGTACTCCGTTTTCCTGAACGGCAAGGGCGGCAAGGGCGTGGCCACCTGGGTCGGCGCCTTCGCGGCCATTTCCTTTTCCGGCACTATCCTGTGCGGGCTGGGCTTCCTGGCCGCGCTCTATCTGTACAACTACGTGTCCCTGGCCTCCATGGTCATGGTCGCGCTGATGCCCATCGTGCTCCTCTTCCAAGGCATCTGGGGCGCCATCCCCCTGGCCCTGGTCCTGGCCGGCCTGATCTTCTGGAAGCATTCCGAAAACATCCAGCGCCTCATGAACGGCGAGGAAAACCCCTGGAAAAAATAATCCAGCGTCCTTCTTGTCGCCGAAGGAATGACATTCCGGTCGTGAACAGCGGCCGACAACGACACCCCTACAAGGATCGATATGTCTCGGAGAGCAGCGATAAGCTTGGTTTTGATTTGTTTTCTTGGCGCGACAGGGTGTCACTGGGTTGGTTCGACAGCCGGTAAGGCCCAGGCCAAGATCGAGCGCAAGATAGATGCCGTCCAGGACGGCTACGAAAAAGGCTACACCAGGGAAAAAACGAAAACCAACCAATAGGTCGATTCATTTCCCGCGACGCAACACGGCGGCCAGGCTGGCCCTGGTCGCCATACACACAGACAGGCACGGCCCTAACGGTCGTTCGCGGAATCCATGACACATCCCATTTCACTCGTTACTGGGGCCAGTAAAGGGATCGGCGCGGCCATCGCCCTGAAATTGGCCAAAGACGGATTTGACATCTGGCTCAACTACCGCAGTGACCACGACGGCGCGACAAACGTCAAAAACAGCATTGAAACGTTGGGCCGGTCCTGCACGCTCCTGGCCTTTGATGTCGCTGACGCATCCGGCTGTACCGCTGCCCTGGCGCCTCTTTTGGAACGGCAAACGCCATTCGCGGTGATCAACAACGCCGGTTTCACGCGTGACGGACTGATGATTTGGATGCAGGAAAAGGACTGGACCGATGTGCTCGACGTCCATCTGCGTGGTTTTTTCAACGTGACCAGGGCCGTTTTGCCCACCATGCTGCGCAAACGCCGGGGCCGGATCATCAACATCGCCTCGACGTCCGGAGAAACCGGCGTTGCTGGTCAAGTCAACTATTCCACAGCCAAAGCCGGACTCATCGGAGCGACCCGTTCCCTGGCCACGGAGATCGCCAAGCGCAATGTCCTCGTCAACGCCGTGGCCCCAGGATTCATCGATACCGAGATGCTCAAGGATTTGCCCGTGGGCGAAATCCGCGCGCGAATTCCCTTGGGGCGCGTCGGCACCCCGAAGGAAGTGGCCGATGTCGTGGCCTTTCTCTGTTCCCCAGGAGCATCCTACATCACGGGTCAGGTCATTTCCGTCAACGGCGGCATCCTGACCTGACCAGCCAGACGTTTCTCAACCGCGCAAGGATTCATGAACCGCATAGCAATCACCGGCATCGGCATCGTCTCGACCCTCGGCAACGACACGGACACCGTGTCCAAGGCCCTGTACACGGGTAAATCCGGCATCACCGTCGATCCCGAGCGACAGGCTCTCGGCTTCTCCTCGCCCCTGACCGGCGCGATCCGCGATTTTGCCCCCGTACCCGCTCTCGGCCGTAAACAGCGCAAAACCATGCCCGATTTCGCCGTCTGGGCCTTCGCCGCGGCCATGGAAGCCCTGACCATGTCCGGACTGGATCCGCACGAGCTCAAGAACGACCGCACCGGCCTGATTTTTGGTTCGGATTCCAGCAGCATCGCGGCCATCGAACAGGTCGAGCTTCTCCAAAAGCGTGGCCAAACCAGCCTCATTGGCAGCGGACTCGTTTTTCGCGCCATGACCTCATGCGTAACCATGAATCTGAACACCTTGTTCGGGACCAAGGGCGCCTGTTGGACTCTCAGCTCGGCCTGCGCCAGTGGAGGACAGGCCGTCGGACAGGCCGCGGATCTGATCGCCCTTGGCCGGCAAGACCGGGTCATCTGCGGTGGCGTCCAGGAAATCAACTGGCAGTCCATCTGCAGCTTCGATGGGCTTGGAGCCTTCTCGACGCGCGCGGACGATCCCGCCAGGGCCAGCCGTCCCTTTGACCGCAATCGGGATGGTCTGGTGCCCAGTGGAGGCGCGGCGGTCATCCTGCTTGAAAACATGGATATGGCCAAGGCGCGCGGCGCGCGCATCCTTGGCGAAGTTCTCGCCCACGGTTTTTCCTCGGATGGCGAAAACCTCTCCGTGCCCAGCCGCGGCGGCCTGGCCCGAGCCATGCGCGCGGCGCTCAACAACGCCAATCTCACGACAGCGGACATCGACTACATTTGCGCCCACGCCACGGCCACTCCCGCCGGCGACGGCGTGGAAGCCTGGAATATCCGCGACGTGTTCGGGGCCACGACGCCAACCATCTCATCGACCAAATCCATGACCGGCCATGAATTGTGGATGTCCGGCGCGTCCCAGGTCGTCTACACGACCCTCATGGCCCGTGACGGCTTCATCGCCCCAAGCATCAACTTCGACCAGCCCGACGACGACACGGCCGGCCTGGCCATCACGCCGGAGACCATCGAACGCGCTCCGCGCACGGCCATGTGCAACGCGGCGGGCTTCGGCGGCACCAACTCCTGTCTCATACTTCGGTTCTAAAATACATGGCCCCTCGAACAATCGTTATCGGCGCCGGCGTCGCGGGCATGACCACGGCACTCATCCTGGCCCGTCACGGACACCACGTGAGCCTCGTCGAAGCCTTCCCCCAAGCCGCGCCAACGCTACGCGGTTTTCACCGCGGCGGCATCTACTTCGATACCGGACTTCACTACACGGGCGGGCTCGCTCCGGGTGAAATCCTCGATCGCTATCTCCATTGGCTGGATCTGCGGGACGTGACACCCGTGCCATACAATCCAATGTGCTTTGACCGCTTTCGCTTTTCATCCGATGGCATGGAGTTTTCCTTTCCGATCGGCCGCGAACAGATCCAGGCCACGCTTCTGGACGCCTTTCCTGACCAACGATTGGGCATCATCACCTATCTCGACGATGTCCGGACCGCTTTTGAATCGTCGCCTTTTTTGAATCCCGAGCGTGATTTTTCCCGGAACGATCTCGACGTCATGCTTCGGGAACAGTCTCTGACCGACTACCTACAGACGCATTTCTCCGACGATCGACTCAAATCCATCCTGTCCATGCACAGCCTTCTTTATGGCGTGTCCCCCGATGAATGTCCCTTTTCCAATCACGCTCGTATTGTTGGATCCTACTACCAATCGGTGCACGGCGTGAACGGAGGCGGACGGGGCGTGGTCCACGCTTTCGAACAGGCCCTCAACACCGTCGGAGTACAAACCTTTTTTGGGCAGGCCGCTCATGGGATCGTGCTCGATACTACAGGCGACATTCGTGGCGTGGAACTGAAAAACGGCGAAATCTTGAAATCAACACAAATCGTTTGCACGACACATCCTTCCGTACTGGCCCATTTACTACCCGCCGAGGCCATGCGCCCGGCCTTTCGTCGCCACATGCAAAGCCTTGAGGACACGCCCTCGGCGTATATGCTCTTCGGCATTTCCGATGCGCCCCTCGACCTTCTGGACCGAAGCAATCTGTTCGTCTGTCCAGACACGGATGTCCCGTCCTTCTTCCGGCCAGGCCGTCATCCAGAGAGCGGCCCGTTCTATATCGCATCCACGGAGCAACCAGGAAACGCCACATCCCGAGCCATCATCGCCATCGCGCCAGGGCACGCCAGCATGGTTGATGCTTGGAAAGAAACCCACACCGGCAGACGTCCAAACTCGTATCACCAGCACAAATCCGAACGTCTCAAGGCCATGCGCGACCGTCTCTTGGACTCGGCACCAGAACTCTCCAGCGTCCGGTTTATCGACGGCGCCACGCCGCTGACCCTGCGTGACTACATGCGCACGCCCACGGGCAGCCTCTATGGCGCTCGTCATTCCATTCATCAGCTCAACCCCATGCCCGTAACCCGGATCCCCGGCCTCATGCTCGCCGGCCAGTCCATCGTCGCTCCCGGTCTGCTGGGAGCGATCATCTCCGCCGTCCTGACCTGCGGATTCCTCGTGGGGCACGATATCATCCGCAAGGAGCTTCGCGCATGCCATTAAAACGTGTCGTCATTACCGGGATGGGCGCGGTCACACCCTTCGGACCTGGCGTGAACCGGCTGTTCGATGCCCTCCTCACGGGCAAAAGCGCTATCCGCCAGCATCCGGAGTTGGAGCGAGTGCAAGGATTGAGACCACGGGTCGCTGGCCTTGTCCGGAGCATTGATATCAGTGATATCCCGCGCAAAGTGCGCCGTTCCATGTCGTCCATGTCCGTTTACGCGCTCCTGGCCGCACAGGAAGCCCTGCACCAGGGAGGCGTCGACGAACCGCTGCGCAGCGGTGGACGCCTCGGCGTGGTCCTGGGCTCCACCGTCGGCAGTGTCGACACCATGGAGGAATTCTTCTCTCAATATCTCGCCACCAAAAGCGTGGAGCAGATCAAATCCATGCTGTTTTTTCGCATCATGGGCCATTCCTGCGCGGCCAACGTGGCCCAAGCCCTGGGCGTCAACGGGCGCACGGTGGCTCCGTCGGCGGCCTGCTCCACTGGCTGTCAAGCCATTGGGCTTGGCTATGAAGCTATCCTCCTCGGTCGCCAGGATCTTATGCTTTGCGGTGGAGCCGACGAATTCCACCCGCTGACAACGGCGACGTTCGATATCATGCAGGCCGCATCCACGGCTTTTAACGACGCCCCACGGCAAACCCCTCGCCCTTTTGATCGCGACCGGGATGGCATGGTCTGCTCCGAAGGCGCTGGCATCATCTTATTGGAATCATTAGACTCAGCTCTGGAACGCGGCGTCGATATCCTCGCCGAGGTGGCTGGCTTTGCTTCAACATCCGACCCCACCAATATCGCCAACCCGAGCTCAGCCCCAATGCGTCGGTGCATGGAACTCGCGGTGCGCGACTCGGGGCTGACTGCAACGGACATTGATTATATCAACGCCCACGCCACGGGCACCATGCAGGGCGACATTTCGGAAAGCGCGGCCATCGCCGATCTGTTCGGTCCGGAAGTACCCGTATCAAGTCTGAAGGGACACCTGGGGCACACCATGGCCGCCAGCGGCGCGATTGAACTTGCGGCATGCGTGAAAATGCTCTGCAATGAGACCCTCGTTCCAACTCGCAATCTTGACAACCCAGCCCCTGAATGCTCAAAAGCCCACCTGCTTCGGGAGGTTACCCGCCAACCCGTGGTCAACCTCGTCAAAAACAACTTCGCCCTCGGCGGTGTGAACTGTTCCATTGTTTTAAGGAGATTCTCGCATGACGGATGAGGACATCATCGACAGAACCAACGCCGCCATCGCGGAAGAATTCGAACTGGACGCGGCCGACATGACGCCCGAGGCCTCCTTCAAGGACGACCTGGGACTGGACAGCCTCGATGCCGTGGACATGGTCATCGTGCTCGAACAGGAATTCGGCATCAAAATCGGCAAGGATCCACGGATCGCGACCATCAAAACCCTGGCGGACCTGCACGCCTTCGTCATCGACAAAAAACGCGCCCTCGAATCCTGATCAGGCATGGCCGCCGCGCACCAGCCCCCTACTTGTGCCGATGGGGTACGCAACCTTGTCCATTACGGCGGCCTGACACTTCTGACCCTGATCACCATCGTTCTTTCCCCGCCGTTGTACATCATCCTGCGCCGCCTTGGCGGGGCGACTTCCGGCCAGGCCGTGCGCCGCATCATCTGGGTTTACGGACGGGCATGGACATGGCTGCTCCGGCTCGTGGTCCCGGTCCGGATCGGCACGGGCGACGCGGCGGACTATCCCGCGCCGTGCATCATCGTCGCCAACCACCAGTCCTTTTTCGACGCCTTCTGCATGGGGGCCCTGCCCATTTACGATCTGGTCTTCGTCGTGCGGTCCTGGCCCTTCCGCATCCCGTTCTACGGCCCGTACATGCGGCGCGGGGAATACCTGAACAGCGAACACCTGAGCTGCGACGAATTTCTGGATCAGGCCGTCCAACGCCTGAACAACGGCATTTCGGTCATCATTTTTCCCGAGGGAACGCGCAGCCCGGACGGGCAACTCGGCCGCTTCTATTCCGGGGCGTTCAAACTGTCCCTGCAAACCGGAGTGCCGGTGATCCCCATCTGCCTGCGCGGGATGGGCGACTTTCTGCCCAGGGGGGGCGTGTGGCTGCGCAAGGCTTCCATAACAATCAAAAAAATGGCACCTGTCTTTCCAGCCGATTTCAAGGCAGCCGGTCCCGGCGCGCACCTGGCCATGCGCAAGCACGTCAAGGCTCTGTTGGCGACAGCTCTGCGAGAACCGGCCGAGTGACCGTCACCATTCACAAACCCAGGAGAAGAGCATGCACCCGACATTCCGATTTCCGCGTTTCCTCGTTGCCGTCACCCTTGCCGCCGCCTTGTTCGTCATGACCGGCTGCATCCGCAACGCCGCCGTCTACAATGTCACGAACGCGCCGGTCGCCACCAATGCCAACCAGCGCCTCGACACGGACGCCGTCCGGGACGCCATCCTGCGCGCTGGCAACAAGCTGGGCTGGATCATGCAGACCAAGGCGGACGGGCATATCCTCGGCACCCTCAACCTGCGCGCGCACCAGGCCGTGGTCGACATCACCCATACGGCCAGCACCTTCAACATCGCCTACAAGGACAGCGCCAACCTGCACTATGACGCCGCCAAGAACCAAATCCACAAAAATTACAACGGGTGGATCAAGAACCTCGAACACGAGATCCAGATCGAACTCAACGCACTCAAATAAAGGCATCTCCGGCGACGCGGCCAGCCGCGCCGCCGCCATTCCGGTTCATCCCCGACTCCGACACGCCATGCACAACCAACTCCCCGCCCCGGCCGCGACCCTCCTGCCCCACGAGCCGCCCATGGTCTACATCGACCGTCTGCTGGAAGCCGACCAAGACCGAGGGCTGTGCGAAACCCGCCTGACACCGGGACACATGTTGCTCGACAGCCAGGGCCGCATGGACCGCTGCGCCTTCATCGAACTGGCAGCTCAGAGCTTCGCCGCGCTCAAGGGCTGGGAATTCGTTCGCCAAGGCCAGCCCTTTCCCATCGGCTTCCTGGTTGGCGCGCAAGGTTTCGAATGTCTGGCCGACGCCCGGATGGGCGACCGTCTATGCATCGAAACCGTGTCCCTGGGCACCTTCGAGGGCTTCGGCGTTGTCCGGGCGACCATCACCCGGGACAGCGACATCCTGGCCCAGGGCAAGATCAAACTCTACGTTCCGAACGCGGGAAATCCGGCATGAATCGGCATCTCGGCCTGCTATTCGGACTTGTGCTGGCCTTGGCGACCCTACCCGCCACCGCCCCGGCCGCCGAGCCGACGGAAATTCTGAACAGCCTGCGGTCCAAGGCCGCTGGAGTCGCGACCATCGTCAGCGACTTCAAGCAGGAAAAACGGCTGTCCATGTTCGATTCCGTGCTCGTGTCCACGGGTCGATTTTACTTCGACAGACCGGACAAGTTGCGCTGGGAATACATCGACCCGCTCATCGAGGGGTTCGCCATCAGCGGCGATAAAGGAACGCGCTGGACGGACTCGGTCGAAAACCGACGACAATTCGTCCTGCGCCAGGATCCGGTCATGCACATTGTCGCCGGCCAACTCCTGGCCTGGGCCACCTTTGACCTGGACCGACTGCGACAGGAATACGACATCGCCCTTGATGGCGCCTCGCCCGTCGTTCTGCGCCTCACGCCGCGCGGCGACGAGGCCCGGCGCATCCTGCAATGCCTGTTGATCGAATTCTCACCGTCGGGGGAAACGGTCGCCAGGGTCGAACTGCGGGAACAGGGCGAGGACTTCACCCGAATCACCTTTTCCGGCACCGTGATCAACCAACCCCTCGACGCCGGGTTGTTCCGCTGACCATGCGCCACGGTCTCGGCCCGCTGTACTCCCGACTGGCGCCGCGCCGGCGCGCCCTGTTCGCCTCGACCGCGGTCCTGATCGCGGTCTGCACCGTATGGCTGACACGCCTCGTGGTTCGCGAAGACATCCAGACCATGCTCCCGGAAAGCGGCGCCATCGCCGAAGATTTCGCGCTACTGCGCCAGGCCCCCTTTGCCCGGCGCCTAACCGTCACCGTCTCGCATCCCGGAGGCAACGCGGCGACGGCGGCGCGACTGCTGGCCGAGTCCCTGCGGCGACAACCGGAATTCACCCACGTCATGACCGGCCCGAGCGGGCGCATGGACGTCGGCTTTTTGGCCCGTGTCCCGGATCTGGCGCCAGCCCTGCTCGACGCCACGGATCTGCGGGAGCTGGAAAACCGGCTCGACACCCGGTCCATCCATGCCGCCCTGGAGCGAAACCGGAACACGCTGCTCGGCCCCGGCGGACTGGCTCTCAAGGACGCCGTCAACCGGGACCCCCTTGGCATCCGCGACCTGGTTCTGGCGAAGCTGACCCCGCTGGCCCGTTTCGCCCAGGTCAGAATCGAAAACGGCCAGTTCGTCAGCCAGGACGGCATGCACGCCCTGATCCTGGCCGACACGGACATCCCCATGACCGACTCGCGCGGCGCGGCGACCCTCATGGCCGCCCTGGACCGGGCCAAATCCGCCCTGCCCGAAGGCGCGCGGGTCATGTTGCTCGGCGGTCACCGCCATACCCTGGCCAATGCCGAGGCCATCAAGGCCGACCTGGAACGCATCCTGCCCGCGTCCCTGCTCGCCCTGGCCGTTATCTTCCTGTTATTCCTGCGCTCCCCGCAAAGCATCCTCGTCTTTCTGGTCCCGATCTCGGTCATGAGCGTGGCCGGAGTCGGCACCGCCGCCATTCACGGCGACATCTCCGGCATCGTGCTTGGCTTCGGAGCCGTATTGCTCGGCATTTCCGTGGATTACGCCCTGCACGTCTTCCTGGCCCTGCGGGCAGGGCACGAATACGAAGGCCGCACGGCCGCCACGGTACTTCAAGACGTGGCCCGCCCCGTGACCTTCGGCGCTCTGACCTCGTTCGCCGCCCTTGCCGCCCTGCTCGTGTCCGATATCCCCGGCATCCGACAACTGGCCGCCTTTTCCATGATCGGCCTCGGCGCGTCCCTGCTGCTGTCCCTGGTCGTGCTGCCCCATGGAATCACGCCGCGCGGCCCGACCACGGCCGCCACGCAGCCCGCCGCGCCCCGACGATCTCCGGCGCACACCATTCGCCGCGTCACCCTGACCGCCGTCTGGGTCGTGATCCTGGCCTGCGGCTGGGGAGCCGGCACGCATCTGCGCATCAACGGCGACCCACGCGCCCTGAGCCATGTTCCGGTCAGCCTGCGCGACGACGAAACGGCCACCCGCGCCATATGGGGCGGCATGCGCGACATGGCCATGATCGTGACCTCGGGGACGGACTCGGACCACGCTCGCGACGGCAATGACGCGGTCTGGGACTACCTGCGGACCGCGGGGCGCGGGCAGAACGTCATGAGCCTGGCGCCGGCCTGGCCGGGCCCGACCAAACAGCAGGCCGCCATGGTGGCCTGGAAGCAATTCTGGACCGAACACGGCCCGGACACCCTGCGGATCTTGGCCGCGGAAAAGCACAAACTCGGCTATTCGAGCGTATCCTTCACCCCCTTCGCGGAGGCCTTGCGCCGTGATCCCGCTCCCATCACCGCCGAGACCATCGATGCCCTGGGTCTGCGCGACCTCGTCGCCATGCTCACGGTGCAAGATGCTGGACAAACCCGCGTCATGACCCTCCTTCCCGACACCGCCGACCTGAACGGACTCTCCGATGACATCGCCCGATTGAACCCCAAGGCGCGCCTGGTCTCCGGCGGCCGTTTCCGGGATCTGCTCGGCCAAGCCATGACGCGGGACGTCTCCCGCTTCTGCGGCCTGGCCCTCGGTGCGGTGGTTGGTCTCGTTTTCCTGCTCCACCGCGACCCGACGCGCTCCATGCTGGCCCTGCTGCCCGTGGGCGCGGGCCTTGTCGCGGTGCTGACCGCCATGGCCCTGACCGGTCAGGACGTGAATCTGTTCCATGTCGTGTCCTTTCCCCTGATCATGGGGTTAAGCGCGGATTACGGCATTTTCATGACCAGCGGCATGGGCCGGCCACGCGCGAGCACGATCCACTCCGTGCTCCTGTCCGGCCTGACCACCCTGGTCGGCTTCGGCGCGCTGGTCCTGGCGCGGCATCCGGCCCTGCATTCCCTGGGGATGACGGTCCTGACGGGCATTGGCACGGCCATGCTCACGGCCCGATGGGGCATCCCCCTGCTGCAACGGCGGACTGCATGATCCGTTTCCTGGTCATCCTGCTCGTGATCGGCCTGGGCGGCTGCGTCCACCAGCGACCCGATCCATCCCTCTGGACTCAGCCGACGGCCAAATCCATGGGCGTTGTCGTACCGGCCATCCCGGAAACGCCGCGCGTGCTCCGTCACGCCGCGCGCCTGGAAATCCGGGGCCAGGCTCCCCAGGCCTTTGACGGCATGCTGGGTTTTGATGCACGACGGCGGACGGCGCGGGCGGTGGCCCTCGGCGGCTTTGGCCTGAAGGTGTTCGATCTGACCGTCACACCGGACACGGTCGAGACGCATCTGCTCCATCCGGCCCTGGCCCGCGTTCCCGGCATGGCCGAACGCATCGCCTTCTGCATCCGCCGCATCTGGCTGGACTTCCGGCCCGCGGAAAACGACCCGGCGCAAAACCGCGATGGCCGGGTCCACCTGTACGACACCCGTCGCGGCGTCCTGCTGGAACACGAAGTGACCGGAGGCGAACGAATCGCCACCACGGCCCACGGCCCAAAGGAATACTGGCGCGTCGAATTTCGCGACCACGACCCAACCACCCATGAACCCGGCCGCATCGTCTTCACCGACGGCGACGGCCGCTACCGACTCGACATCCGGACCATACCGCAATGAGCGCACTGCTTCAGGAAATACGGGCCTGCGCCGTCGGCCAGGCCATCACGGACAACGACTCACGGACGATGGAATTCATTTTCCCACCGTCCTTTCTCGGTTTTCAAGGGCACTTTCCGAGCCAGGCCATTCTTCCGGGCATGGTCCAGATCATGGCCGGCATCGTCACGGCCGAAAACGGCCATCCCCTGACCCTGCTCAAGGTCGGCCGCGCCAAATTCTCGCGCATCATCATGCCGCTGGAACCGATCCGGGTCACGGCCTCGACCTCGACCAAAAACGGCCACGTCCAGGCAATCGTCCAGATCGCGGTCCATGACGACATCGCCGCCTCGCTGACCCTGGAGCTGATTCCGACCGGAGGCGGACAATGAAAAAAGCGTATTTCAAGGCCGCGCCCCACCATCCGGCCCCACTGGCGCACACGGTCGAGCGGGCCGTGCGCTTCGAGGAGGTCGACCCTCTCGGCATCGTCTGGCACGGCCGCTATCCGAGCTACTTCGAGGACGCCCGCGTGGCCCACGGCAACCGCTACGGCATCGGTTATCTCGATTTCCATCGCGAACGGATGCTTACGCCCATCAAGCAGATGCATGTCGATTACATGCAACCGCTGCGCTTCGGCCAGTCGTGCACGATCACGGCCCTGTTGCACTGGAGCGACGCCGCCCGCGTCAACTACGAATTCCAGATCCGCGATGACGCCGGCGAAATGACCACGACGGGATACTCGATCCAGCTTTTTGTCGAGGAATCCGGCGCCCCGCTCATGTACCCGCCCGACTTCTATCTCGCCTTTCTGGACCGCTGGAAATCCGGGACCATCTAGACATGCGCGTCCTGCTCATCGCCACGAACACGGAAACCGAACCGTATCCCGTCTTTCCCCTCGGCATGGCCGTTATCGCCCGCGCCCTGGAACAAGCCGGACACGAGGTTCGCCAACTCGACGCCCTGGCCGGCGGCACCCCCGAACGAATCGGTGCCGTGTGCCGGGAATTCGCGCCCGAAGCCGTGGGCATCTCGGTCCGCAACCTGGACAACGTCGATTCCCTCACCTCGGCCGAGCACTGGGCCCTGGACGGAGTCCGCGCCACGGTCGACGTGCTGCGCCGCGCCACGAACGCGCCGATCTTCATGGGCGGCCCGGGCTTTTCCCTCATGCCCGAGCAGATCCTCGAGCACACCGGCGCCGACCACGGCATTGTCGGCGAAGGCGAGGAAGCCTGCTCCCGATTTCTGGACATGCTGATCGCGGGCCAGACCCCGCCCCGTCTGCTCCACGGGTCACGCCGCCTGCATGGCAACGAGATTCACGGCGCGAGGGCCGATGCGGACATCCTCGACTACTACCTGGGCCAGAGCGGCATTCTCAACCTGCAGACCAAACGCGGCTGTCCGCACGCCTGCATCTACTGCACCTACCCGAGCCTGGAAGGCGGACGGATCCGGGCCAGGGAGCCCGAGGCCGTCATCGAGGACATCCTGCGCATCACGGCCAGCCACGACATCCACGAGATATTCTTCACCGATTCCGTGTTCAATGATCGCGAAGGGCACTGGCTGCGCCTGGCCGAGGCCATGGTGCGCCAAAATCTGACCATCCCCTGGAGCGGCTTCTTCCAACCGGAAGGACTCACCCGCGAGGAACTGCATCTGTGCCGACGGGCCGGACTCAAAGCCTTGGAGCTGGGCACGGACGCCACCACGAACACCACCCTGCGCGGCCTGCGCAAAAGCTTCGATTTCGCCAC
>RZYB01000003.1 GCA_009930495.1 Deltaproteobacteria bacterium | reverse complement strand
CGCGTCGGCGAGGGCGCGGCCATGATCCGGACCAAGGGCGAGGCCGGCACCGGCGACGTGGTCGAGGCCGTGCGCCATGCCCGGACCGTGCAGGGTGAGATCCGCCGGGTCCAACTCATGCCGGCCGAGGAACTCATGACTTTCGCCAAGGTCATTGGCGCGCCCGTGGAGCTGTTGCGCCAGGTGCGCGAGCTGGGCCGTTTGCCCGTGGTCAATTTCGCGGCCGGAGGCGTGGCCACGCCGGCCGACGCGGCCCTTATGATGCAGCTCGGCATGGACGGCGTGTTCGTCGGTTCGGGCATCTTCAAGAGCGGCGATCCGGCCAAACGGGCGCGGGCCATTGTCCAGGCCGTGACCCATTACGACGACGCGGACATCCTGGCCCGCATCAGTGAAAATCTGGGTGAGGCCATGTCCGGCGTGGCCGTGCGCAGCCTGGACAACGCGGAGAAGTTGGCCGGACGGGGCTGGTGATGCGCATCGGCGTTTTGGCCCTGCAGGGCGCTTTCGCCGAGCATGTCGCCATGCTTGACACCTTGGGCGCGCGGACCGTGCTGGTCCGCCTGCCCGAACATCTTGACGGATTGGACGGACTGATCCTGCCCGGCGGCGAAAGTACGAGCATGCGCCTCTTGGCCCAGGATTTCGCCCTGACCGGGGACTTGCGCGGGTTTGCCGCGCGCCTCCCGGTCTGGGGAGTGTGCGCCGGACTTGTCCTGCTGGCCAGGGATGTGGCCGGCGAGCCGTCGCTGCTCGATGGCCTCGATATTGGCGTGGCCCGCAATGCCTACGGCCGGCAAAGGGACAGCTTCGTGGCCACGGTGGCCATGGCGGGTATTTCCGATTCGGAGCGTCCGTTTCCGGCCGTGTTCATCCGCGCGCCGCGCATTGTCGCGACGGGTGTGAACGTGACGATTCTGGCCAGGTATCGGGGTGAACCCGTGGCCGTGCGTCAGGGGCGGCTCATGGCCACGGCCTTTCATCCGGAATTGACCGACGATGTCCGCCTGCATGTCTTTTTTGTGGGCCTTTGCGCTGGCCAGCAATGACGGGCGCTGTCAGGCCTTGATGGACAACGGGGCGTTGATCCCGTTATCAGGTACCTCCATTCATTACGGCGCAACCGGAGGTACCCGTGACTATTCTGATCAAGAACGTGCGCTTGAAGGGCGAACCCGTGGATGTCCTCATTCGCGGCAATCGCTTCGATTCCATCGGCCCTGGCGTGGACGCGCCGGCCGATGTCGTCATCGACGGCACGGGCAAGGCCATCCTGCCCTCGCTTCACAACTGCCACACCCACGCGGCCATGACGCTCATGCGCGGCTATGCCGACGACATGAGTCTGCATACCTGGCTGGCCGATCATATCTGGCCTTTCGAGGCCAAGCTGACCGAGGACGACATCTACTGGGGGGCCAAGCTGGCTTGCCTGGAGATGATCAAATCCGGAACCACCTTTTTCACGGACATGTACTGGCATTGGCGTGGCACGGCCCGTGCCGTGGAGGAAATGGGCATGCGCGCGGCCCTTTCGGCGGCGTTTTTCGATTTCGGAGATGCCGCCCGGGCTGAGTCCATGAAGCGCCAGGTCATGGACCTGCATGCGGCCAGCTCGGCCTATTCCGACCGCATCCAGTTTATTCTGGGGCCTCACGCCATTTATACCGTTTCGTCCGATTCCCTGCGCTGGCTGTGGGACTATGCCGCTCGTCATGACCTGCTGATCCATACCCACCTTTCCGAGACGCAAAAGGAAGTGGAGGATTGTTTGGCCGCTCATGGCAAGCGACCCGTGGAGTATCTGCACGATTTGGGTTGTTTGGGGCCGAATTTGAGCCTGGCGCACGCCATCTGGATGACGGATGCCGAGATGGCCCTGTTGGCCTCACACGGTGTGCCAGTGGTGCATTGTCCAGTCTCGAACATGAAGCTGGCCTCGGGCCGATTCGACCACGCGGCCATGATCCGTCAGGGCGTGACCGTGGCTCTGGGCACGGACGGCTGTGCCTCCAATAACAATTTGGATATGTTCGAGGAGATGAAATTCGCGTCCTTGTTGGCCAAATTGGGGACCATGGATCCGACCGCGCTGCCGGCCCGTGATACCTTTGATTTGGCCACGGTCAACGGGGCGCGCATGTTCGGCCTGGAGGGCGGGCGTATCGCCACCGGCCTGTTGGCCGACTGCATTTTGGTCGATCTGAACGATGTCCGCCTGGTGCCGGGGTTCAATCTGGTCTCGGACATGGTCTACGGCGCGGATGGTGGATGTGTGAATACAACCATCTGCAATGGTCGCGTGCTCATGCGGGATGGCAAGGTCGAGGGCGAGGAGGAAATCCTGGAGCGGGTCAGGGCCTGCGTGGCCCGTCTGACCGGACGGCAACCGGAGGCAGATGCGTGCTCCTGATTTATACCGGAAACGGCAAGGGCAAGACCTCCGCCTGCGTGGGGCAGGCCGTGCGCGCCCTGGGTCGGGGATTCAGGGTGGCCTTTGGTCAGTTCATGAAACGCCCGGATCAGGCCGGCGAGCAAAAGATTCTGGCCCAGCTTCTGGGCGCGGCTTTTTTTGCGTGCGGCGCGGGTTTTTATCGCGATCCGGCTGATTACCAGCGGCATCGCTCCAGGGTGGAAGAGCTGCTTGGCTGGGTCCGGACCCGGCTGGCCGATGGACTGGATCTGCTGGTCCTGGACGAGGCTGTCTATGCGTTGGGCGCCGGACTGCTCACGGCGGAGGAAATGATGGAGATGATCCAGCTCTGCGCGGCCCGGAATTGCCATTTGGTTCTTTCCGGTCGGGGCGCTCCAGGCTGGCTGGTGGACCGGGCGGATATCGTGTCCGAGATCGTCGAGGTCAAACATGTTTTCGCCCAGGGGGGAAAAGCCCGGCCGGGTATCGAGTTTTGATCGGCCCGGCCACGATTGCTGCTTTAGAGATTGCGCCCCAGATGCTCCGGCTTGATGATGACCCTGCCGCAGGAGTTGCAGCATCCATCGGTCAGGCGGGTGCGGCGGATGGTGAAGCCCGCGCGTTCGATCACGACGTGCCCGCAGCCCGGACAGATCGTGTTTTCCAGATCCGATCCGGGCACATTGCCCACGAAGACATAGTGCAGGCCCTCGGCCCGGCCGATGTCATAGGCCCGTTTCAAGGTGTCGAGTGGTGTCGAGGGATGGTCGGCCATGCGGTAGCAGCCATGAAACCGCGAGACATGCCAGGGCACGTCCGCGCCCAGTTCGCGGACCACGAAGCGGGCGATGTCCGTCAGTTCCTGATCGGAATCGTTGAGTTCCGGAATGATCAAGGTGGTGACTTCCAGATGCCAGCCCAGGCGGCGGATGTGGCTCAGGTTTTTGAGCACGGGCGCCAGACGGGCCGAGCAAACGTCACGATAAAAATGTTCCGTGAAGGCCTTGATGTCGATATTGGCGGCCTGGATCAGTCCATCCAGGGCGTCCAGACAGGCCGGACTCTGAAAGCCGTTGCTGACCATGATGTTTTGCAGCCCTTCTTTTTGCGCTAGTTCGGCCGTTTCACGCATCAACTCGAAAAAAATCGTGGGTTCGGAATAGGTGTAGGCCATGGATGCGGCTTTTTGGCGCAGGGCCGTGCGGACGAGATCTTGGGGAGGGATGCGTTCCCCCTCGATACGTCCGCTTTCGCGAGGGGTTTGGGACAGACTGGCGTTCTGGCAAAAAGCGCAGGCCAGGTTGCAGCCCGGCGTGCCCAGCGACAAGGCGGTGGTGCCGGGCAGGAAATGGAAGAGTGGCTTTTTTTCCACCGGATCCAGGTTGAGGGCCGCCACGGCGTCGTGTACCAACGTGAAAAGCTCGCCATCGCGATTTTCGCGTACCCCGCATCGGCCTCGCTGGCCGGGCTTGATGACACAAAAATGCGCGCAGAGCTGGCATTGTACGTCATGATCGGTTAGGGCTTTCCAAAGGAGTGCTGGGGTGGACATGGTGCATGCTCCCGTACCCGGATTTCCGGGGTTATGATGATCGGCTCGGTCCAGGTTTCTGGCGGAGCCTGTGGATGAGCTTCCATGACGGTGTCCTGATTTTCGCCGGACTCGATGATGACAGACCCCGGATTGGTGGATGGTGCGTTCGGGTTCACGGAGATGATGGTGTCTTTTTCCTCGCCGGACTCGATCCGGATTTCTCCGCCCCAGGCCGCGCTCCCCAAGAACGTGGCGACAATCCACGCCAGGCACGCCGTGCCCAGGGATTTCACTTTACTTGGGTTGGGGTTGTGATTATTCAAATGGGCCTCCCAAAGGGGAAAGTTCTTTTTTTGATCTGTTACATGGTTGGCGCGTAAGAAACAAGGAGATGGATCGTGTCCGAGAGAGATAAGGCATACAAGGAAGCCGGAGTGGATATTGAAGCCGGGAATGCGTTCGTGTCCCGCATCAAATCCCTGGTGGCCTCCACCTATACCAAGGGCGTGGTCAACGATATCGGTGGATTCGGCGGCCTGTTCAAGCCGTCCATGACCATGGTTAACGAGCCGGTACTGGTGGCCTCCACCGATGGCGTGGGCACGAAACTGAAACTGGCGTTTCTGTTTGACAAGCATGATTCCGTGGGGATCGATCTTGTGGCCATGAGCGTCAACGATATTATCGTTCAGGGAGCGCGCCCCCTGTTTTTTCTCGATTATTTCGCCACGGGCAAGCTGGATATCGACAAGGCCGAGGCGGTCATCAAGGGCATCGCGGACGGGTGCAAGGAAGCGCAATGTGCCTTGATCGGCGGCGAAACCGCCGAGATGCCAGATTTTTACGCCGACGGGGAATACGATCTGTCCGGATTTTGCGTTGGCATGGTCGATAATGATAAAATTGTCGACGGCTCCAGTATCGGCGTGGGCGACCTGGTCATTGGCTTGGCTTCATCCGGTATCCATTCCAATGGGTATTCCCTGGTTCGCAAGCTGTATGCCCAATCCGGCCTTAAGCCCGATGATATTTTTCCCGGTACGCAACAAACCGTGGCCGAGGTGTTGTTGACGCCGACCCGTATTTATGTGGAGGCCGTGCGCAATATCATGCGCGACTGGGAAATCCACGGCATGGTTCATGTCACTGGCGGCGGTTTTTACGACAACATCGTGCGCATCCTGCCCAAGGGCGTGACCGCCACGATCACGTTCGGGACCTGGACCGTTCCGCCGGTCTTTGAATGGCTCCGTGAGCAGGGCGATTTGTCCTGGGAGGAGATGCTGCAGATCTTCAACAGCGGTATCGGCTATATCATGGTGGTCAAGAAGAACGTCGCCAAGGATGTGGTCCACCGGTTGGGGGCCCTGAAACAGGACGCCTGGATCATCGGCGAGATCGCGGAGCGAAACGGTGACGAAGAACAGGTTCGGATCAGTTTTTAATGATCCAGAGATCATGGGCGGCCACGGCCGCCTTTTTTATTGGGTGCGTGTCCTTTCGATCCCCGCGATCCATTTCACTCCATAATAGCCCGACTTGATCCGGATCGTGACCCTGCTGCCGGGCACGGCGAGGATCGGGTCAAGGTCGCGCGGTCTGCTTTGCTCTTCGGTTTCTTGTGTTTTGGGCATGATCGTGCCGTCCCGAAGTATCACTGCCTCGCGGAGACGGCCCTCCGACGTGTCCAGCCAGCCATTGCCGAAGTGATGCCAGCCGACACCGGCCACGGTGCCCCCGCCGAGGAGCAGGGCCAATATCGCGCTGGGTAGGAACGGATTGATCGTGCCCAGCGGATTGGTTCGCCGTTGCATCCAGATCGAGGCAAAGGCCGAGGGCACGGCCAAGGCCAGGGCCGGCGGCAGGGCTTGAAGGACGGCGCGTCCTGGGTCGCTGGTCACCGCCGGGAAGAAGTTGATACCCCAGGTGGTTCCGATCACGCCAAGCATCGCGGCTGCATGGGCCAGACCGATCACGAAAAAACGCCATGCGCCGCGTCCATGCCGGGCCAGGGCGCATGTCCCCCAGATAAGAATCAGGGCGCTCCAAGCCAGAACGACAAAGTGGATAAGCATGCATGCCTCCAACGTGAAGCACGGCGTGTTGTGGGTTGAAAGGGCGTTGTCCCGTCAACGCCCGGTCGGGTCGTTTGGCTGGCTAGCCCCACAACACGGGGCTGCCGTTGTCCAGATAGGGGTTGAAGTATCCGTACTCAATCCATGGGCAGGCTTTTTTGAGGCGCTTCATGAAGTTGTGCAAACCCATGGAGGGTTCCAGGGGGGTGCCCACGCAGCGCAGGTAAATTTCCGGGTCCAGGCTCAGGTTGCGCATTTGGATGAAGTCTGGCCTGGTCGTTTCGACCAGCGCGGTCAGGGCTCCAAGTTCGCTTTCGACATCGCTCACGCCCGGAGCGAAGAGATAGTTCAGGGAAACAAACAGACCATGGGCCTTGGCCGTGCGGATTGTTTCGAGGACATCGTCGAAGCAGTATCCATGCGGACGATAATATGCGGCATACACAGCGGCGCGGGCGCTGTTCAGGCTGACGCGGATGGAGTCCAGGCCGGCCTCGGCCAGCCCGGGGATGACAGTCGGAAGGCTGGCGTTGGTATTGATGTTGATCGTGCCTTGCCCGCCGGCGGCACGGAATTGGCGGATGGCCGTGCCGATGAGAAGGGCTTCGGTCAGGGGCTCGCCTTCGCAGCCCTGGCCAAAGGACAGAACGGGATTCTTGGCCCGCCTGGCGTGGAGGAGCATGACCTCGGTGATTTCTTCGGGCGTGGGGGTGAAATCGATCCGGTTTTGGGAGGCCGGAAAGCCTGAGTCGGCGGGTTGGTGTGAAATGCAGCCCAGACAGCGGGCATTGCAGGTTCTGGCCGTGGGCAGGGGACCCTCGTAGCGGCCCAGGGCCAGGTTTTTGGCCGCGGGGCAGCAGAAGGTCAGGGCGCAGCGGCTTAAGTGTTGAATGAGACGGTTTCCAGGGTAGCGCTTGAGCAGATCGTGGGCGCCCTTGGTGATGCGCTCCGGCGTGATGTGCGTGAAGACTTGGCGGCGGTCTTTGTCGACCTGCCTGGCCGCGACCCAGAAGCGGTCCTGGGCAAAACCAACAGCCCCATAGGCGAACAGCGGCAGGGCTGGCGCGCCCTCGCTGGTCAGGTAGGCGGCGGTGGCGGACAGGGTGTAGGCCGGGCAGACAAAGGCGGCCACGGCCTGCTCCTCCATGGCTTCGACCGATCCGGTTTGCGCGTCCAGTCCCAGGGCGTGTCGTCCAGGCAGGAGATAGAGATCGCTGCCTTCGGGCAAGGGGATGAGTTCGTCCGGCCGGGGCTGGGTCAGTTCGTGGCCTCGTCGGACGAGCATCAACAGCTCCGGATGGTCGTAGATATTGCCGCTTTCGTCCGCGAAAACGAGATAAGGATGAATTTTTTTGGCGGCCATGGGGTTCTCCCTAAAAAAGCAAGGCAGGGATGCACTCGCACCCCTGCCTTCGATGAATCGTCGTGACCAGCGGATTAACGCTTGGAGTACTGGTAGCGGGCGCGGGCGGCGCGCTGGCCGTACTTCTTTCTTTCCTTGACGCGGGAATCACGGGTCAGGAAGCCGGCGCGTTTGAGCACGCCACGCAGTTCCGGATCGAATTCCAGCAGGGCGCGGCTGATGCCGTGCCGCACGGCCTGGGCCTGGCCGGACAAGCCGCCGCCGGTGACCCGACAGGCGATGTTCAGTTTTTCCAGTGTTTTTGTCAGCTTGAGCGGCTGGCGGATGATCATCTGCAACGTGGCCCGGGGAAAATAATCACCCAGTTCACGGCCGTTGATGGTGATGCTCCCCGTGCCTTTGTACAATCTGGTCCGGGAAACGGACGTCTTTCTTTTGCCGGTACCATAGAAGAAATCTTGACTCATAATCCTCTCCATCCCTGATTAGATGTCCAGCACTTCAGGCTGCTGCGCCTGATGGGGGTGTTCCGCGCCGGGGTAAACCTTCAGTTTCGTGATCAGCTGGTAGCCCAGGGCGCTTTTGGGCAGCATGCCGCGAACAGCCTTGGTGATGACGTCCGAGGGTTTCTTGTTCAGCATTTCCTGCAGGGTGGTTTCCTTGAGGCCGCCGATATGGTGCGTATGCCGGTAATAGACCTTCTGGGCGAGTTTGTTGCCAGTCACCTTGATTTTGTCCGCGTTGATTACAATGATGAAGTCACCATTGTCCATGTGCGGGGCAAATTCTGCTTTGTGCTTGCCGCGAAGGCGGGAAGCAATTTCCGTGGCAAGCCGTCCCAGGACCTTGTCCTTGGCGTCGACAAGATACCATTTATGGGTCAATTCACTTGCTTTGGGACTGTACGTCTTCATTTTTGTGGCTCCTGCCTGATAAAACCCGTGTCGTCGCGGGCGCTCTCAACGTTGAAATCGGCGATAAGGCCCAATGATGGTTGCGCTTTTTCGCCGGAACCGCTACAACGTAACGAAACAATACTAGTGGGATAAGGAACGAAAGAGCTATCCGTCCTTGCTTTGCTTGTAAAGTTTTTTTCTGGAATTTTCGGAAAAAACATGACCGGCCGCGCGCGCTGCTGGCATTGATGGGGAGGTGTTCGTGGCCAGTATTCGCAAGGGGCTGTTGCAGCTAGTTTTTTCGGGAAGCTTCATGAAGCGTTGGAACGACAAGATGCGCCCCATGGAGCTTGTGGAGGTGGACAAGCAGGCGCACAAGATGATCGCTGCGTGGCTTCTTTTCGAGCTCAATTCCCGCGACTTGTCGCCGCGGGATAAATCCAGCCTGGGCGAGGAGATCGTCCGGGGAGGAATTTTCGATTATCTCTATCGCCTGGTCATCACGGATATCAAGCCGCCCATTTTTTATCAGATCAAGGCCAATCCCGCTCATTATCAAAAGCTCACGGCCTGGGTGCTTGAGCAGCTCCAGCCCCGGGTACAACCCCTGGGCAAGGATTTTTGGGATGGAATGTGTCGTCATTTCGAACTTCAGGCCCGTCGGGAGCAGCGGTTGGCCACCCGGATTCTGGACGCGGCCCATCTGTTCGCCTCGCGTTGGGAGTTTCATCTTATCCGGGGCATGAATACCTGGGACGAGGAGATGGACGACATCGAGGCCAATTTCCGGCATGGCCTGGAAGCGCATCTTGACTTGATCGGGGTGTCCCAGCTTTTGGAGGGGCCAACCACCCGTCTGGGAAAATTCGCCTATATGTGCGGCCAGTTGCGTTTTCAGAAGCGTTGGTCCCAGACGCCGCGCATTCCGGAGACCTCGGTTCTGGGGCACATGTTCATCGTGGCCTGTCTGGCTTATTTTTTCAGCCTCGCGGCCGGAGCCTGCCCGGTGCGGCGTCACAACAATTTTTTTGCCGGGCTCTTTCATGATATTCCGGAACTGTTGACGCGGGATATCATTTCCCCGGTCAAGAGTTCGGTCCAGGGCATCGGGGATTTGATTCGTGAATACGAGGCCCAGGAAGTGGAGCGACGTCTTTTTTCCATCCTGGACCGCTCCGTGTATACCAGCCTCATCGAGCGATTGAGCTATTTTTTGGGCATTGCCGTGGGCTCGGAGTTCGAATCCACGATCTTGCGGGATGGCGTTGCGCGTATTGTCAGCTGGGATCAGCTCCAAGGCGCGTACAACAAAGACGAATTCTGTCCCAAGGATGGACGGATGCTCAAGATTTGCGATCATTTGGCCGCGTTTCTGGAGGCATACACGGCCCTGTCCAACGGTATCACCAACGATCAGCTCCAACAGGCGCTGTGGCGGATTCGGACCAAATACCAGAACGAATCCCTGACCGAGGACCTGCATATTGGCGCCCTGCTCGCGGATTTTGATTGACGCGCGACCTCGGACATCCTGTCCGTTTTTTTTTACGAAGGAGGAAAGCATGCTGTTACGTAAACGAGCCTGGGATATCATGCGCGAGGATTTCGCTGCGGTGCGTGAAGACGCGAGCCTGTCCGAGGCCATCCGCGCCTTGAGCGCCAGCCGGGAAAAGCAGCCAGACAGTTCGTTTGTGCTGGTTTTTTCCAAAAGCGACCATTTTTTGGGAATCCTGTCCATGTGGAACCTTGTTCAGGGCATGGGCCCATGCCTGCTCAAGGGTGCTCTTGGGGATGGTCCCGATGTTGACTGGGACAAGGCCTTTGGTCTGGCCTGCCGTAACTGCGCCCAGGTCCGGATTTCGGAATGTCTGCAAACCGATGTGCCGGTGCTCAAGCCCAACGATCCCCTGGCCCGGGTTCTGGAGGTTTTTCTTGATTACCGGCGGGGACGGGCCGTGGTCGAGGAAGGCGGCCGCGTCATCGGCGTGGTCACTCTGGCCGATTTGTTCAAGGAGATCGCCGGCTCGCTTGATGCCTAGGTTGTGATCGGAGCCCTGGCCAGGGCTCCGATTTCCATCATGATTTGACACCGAATCAGGGGTGGCGTTGTTGCAAGGCGATTTTGAAGCAGCTTCCGCGCGGCGTCATGGCCGTGGCCGTGATGGTCCAGCCTTGGTGGGCGCAGATGCGTTGCACCAGGGACAGGCCCAGGCCCAGACCTTCGCCCCGTGTGTGGGAACCGCGCACGAAGGGGTCGAAGATCCGCTCCCGGTCTTCGTCCGGGATGCCGGGACCGCTGTCCTCGACGCGGAATCCGTCGCGTCCCAGCACCAAGCGGACCTGGCCACGGTCCGTGTAGTGCCAGGCGTTGCGGAGCAGGTTGGAAAGGACCGTGTTCAGGAAGGTCTGGTTGTAGCGGCCCGTGTCGGTCTCTTCCTCGATGATGGAAAACTCCAGGCCCTTGTCCCGGAAGCGCGTTTTCCAATGCAGGGCCTGGTCGCGCGCGGCCTGGAGCAGGGTGATCCGTTCCTCGGCCGCGTTTTCGCGTACTTGGGATCGGGCCAGGAGCAGGAAGGCCTGGATCAGGGTGCGCATGTCGCCGGTCGCGCTTTCGATGCGGCGAATCTGGGTTTGCTGGTCCGGCGTGAGGGAGGATTCCCGCAGCAGTTCGCAGGACGAGGCGATGACCATGAGCGGGGTGCGCAGTTCGTGGCTGACGTCGCTGGTGAAGAGGCGTTCCCGGTCCAGGGCCTGGCGGAGCTGGGCAAAGGCGGCGTCGAAGGTCGCGGCCAGGCGGCCGATTTCATCGTCGGCGAATTCCGGAGCCAGGGGAGCGCGGCGGTCCGCGCCCTGTACGCGGCGGGCCAGGCGCGTGACCGGCTCCATGACCCGCGCGGCCATGAATTCACCCAACGCCCACGATCCGGCCACGCACAGCAGGAATCCGGCCAGGGCCACATTGAACAATACATGTTCGCGGGCCTCGAACTCGCTTTGCTCCTGGATCAGGGCATGGCGGGTTTCCCCCACGTCGCGCAGGAAAACATAGACCGCCTCGCGCTCGTTGGCGATCTCGGTGAAGCCTTCAGGCAGTGCACGGAAACGGTCAGGAATGGGATGGTCCGTGGAATCGGAGGACAGGAGGCGGGTCCGGGCATCGAGACGCGGTGGGCGGCCGGCGGCCATGTCCTCCAGCGCGCTGGCGAGTTCTCCCTCCAGTTCCTTGGACACCAAGTGCTCCTCCACGAAGAGCACCGTGCCGTAGATGCCCCAGGAGAAGAGGCCGCTGACCAGGGCGGTCATGAGTACGAAGGCCAGGACGATGCGGCGGGCCAGGGGCAGCTTAGCGAGCATCGTCGTCCTCGGCCAGACGGTATCCGATGCCGTGCACGGTGTGCAGCAGGGGATGGCCAAAGGGTTTGTCCAGGACTTGGCGCAACTGGTGGACGTGGGTGCGCAGGCTGTCGCTGTCCGGGCAGTTTTCGCCCCACAGTTCGGCTTCCAGGGTTTCGCGGCGGACCACGGCCGGACTCTTGCGCATCAGGATTTCCAGCAATTTGAGGCCCAGGGGATTGAGCTTGAGGGACGCGCCGCCCCGTGTGACCCGCAGGGTGTCCAGGTCGTAGTGCAGATCGCTGACGCGCAGACCGCGCGCGTGCCCTCCGCCGCGCCGCAGCACGGCCAGGATGCGGGCGTGCAGCTCGGCCAGGGCGAAGGGTTTGACCAGATAGTCGTCGGCCCCGATGTCCAGGCCGTGCAAGCGGTCGTCCAGGGTGTCGCGGGCCGTGAGCATGATGATGGGGATCTCACTGCCCGCGTCCTCGCGCAGTCGTTTGCAGATCTGGTAGCCGTCGATGCTGGGCAGCATGACGTCGAGTACGATGAGGTCATGGCTTCCGGTCACGGCCAGGTGCAGGCCGCTCAGTCCGTCCTGGGCGCAGTCCACGACATGGCCCTTGAGGGTCAGATAGTCGGCCACGTTGGCCAGGATGTCCGGATTGTCCTCGATGATCAGAATGCGCACGGCGCCTCCTTGGCGTTTCACGAAATTTTCACATCCCCATGACGCGGGGCTGACGGACCGAGGGCTAGAGCGGGGGCTCATCACAAGGAGGAACCCATGTCCCTGTTCCGTCATGTTCTGGTCCGTTACCTGACCGCCCTTGGCCTGGTTTGGCTGGCCGCATTTTTCCTGACCCGTTGTGCTTTGCTTGTGGGCCATTTCGGCCAGATCGATCCCGGCCTTCTGGACGTGCTCCGCATCTTCGGCGTCGGCCTGATTTTCGACCTGGGTTTTCTGACCTACGCGGTCGCGTTCCTGGCCGCGCTGTTGATGCTCGCCCCGCGCCGCCTGTGGGCCGGCCGAAAGGTCGCGCTTCGCGTTCTGACCACGGCGGTGCTGTTCGTGATGTTTTTCACCGCCACGGCGGAGTGGTTGTTCTGGGATGAATTTTCCAGCCGATTCAACTTTATCGCCGTCGATTATCTGGTCTATTCGCACGAGGTGGTCAACAACATCCTGGAATCCTACCCGGTCTATCCGCTCCTGGCCCTGTTCGTGCTTTTGGCCATGGCCGGGGCCGTCCTGCTGCACCGGACCCTCGACCGTGTTCCGGATGCCGGACCTGTCCGGCGGCCCTGGCCGTTTTTGGCTGGGCTCGCCGCCCTGGCGCTTTTGGTCACGGCCGGGATCGATCAGGATTTTCCGCGCGGTCTCGGCGGCGATGTCCCCCAACGGGAGCTGGCCGGGAACGGGCCGTTTCGTTTCTTCGCCGCCTTCCGTAACAACGAGCTGGATTATGGGCAATTCTACGCCACAATGCCGGAGCGGGAGCTGGGCGAGCTGCTGCGCCGGGAAGTGGGCGAACCCAACGCGCGGTTCCTTAATGTGGACCCTCTGGATATTCGTCGTTCAATCGACAATCCCGGACAATTTAGTCCCCTCAATGTGGTGTTGGTCACGGTGGAAAGCCTGAGCGCCAAGTATCTGGGCAGCTTCGGGGATACCTGCGGCCTGACGCCCAACCTGGACCGGCTGCGGGCCGAGAGTCTGTTCTTCACCAACGTGTACGCCACCGGCACGCGCACCGATCGCGCGCTGGAGGCCATCACCCTGTCCCTGCCGCCGACACCGGGGCGTTCCATCGTCAAACGCCTGGGTCGCGAAAGCGGTTACGCCAGCCTGGGCCGCCAACTCGGGGCCAAGGGATACGACTGTGCGTTTTTGTACGGGGGACGTGGTTATTTTGATAATATGAACGCGTTTTTCAGTGGCAACGGGTACCGCATTGTCGATCAGAGCAGCGTTCCCGAAGAGGAGATTTCTTTCAAGAATGCCTGGGGCATGTGCGACGAGGATCTTTATTCTCAAACCTTGCGCCAGGCGGATGTCGACACCGCCGTGGGCAAGCCGTTTTTTTTCCATCTGATGACGACCTCCAATCACCGCCCTTTCACGTATCCCGAGGGCCGTATTGATGTCCCGTCCGGGTATGGCCGGGATGGCGCGGTCAAATACACGGATTTCGCCCTGGGCCGTTTTTTGGATCAGGCCCGGACCAAGCCCTGGTTTGATCGGACCATTTTCATCATCGTGGCTGACCATGACGCCAACAGCGCCGGCAAGGACGATCTGCCCGTGGCCAAATACCATATTCCGCTCCTGGTGTACGCACCCAGGCTGATCCCGGCCAGGGACGTGGACATCCTGGCCAGCCAGATTGATTTGGCTCCGACTCTGCTTGGTCTTTTGAACATGGATTATGAATCGACGTTCTTTGGCCGCAACGTGTTGCGCGAGGACGCGGCCCCTGGCCGGGCCTTGATTGGCAACTATCAGCATCTGGGGCTGTTCGACGGCCAAAGTCTCGCGATTTTGAGCCCCAGGCGGGGCCTTCGCCGCCACGACGACGCTCTGGGCCTGAGCGATGAGTCCGCAGCCAGTGTCTCCGACCCGTTGGTGCGGCGCGATATCGCCTATTACCAGGGTGCGAGTCACGGATTCCGGCACGGGTTGTTGCGGTGGCCCTCAGGGCGTGCGCGATGATGCGTGTCGGTCGTGGAACATGTCTTCGCAATCATGCCCGCGTCATGTGGAGAGTTCATGATTGACCGTTTGCTTCGTTCGTTCGTGGCTCTTGGCGGCATGTCCGGACTTCTGTTGCTGCTTGCCGTTGGGATTTTTGCCCATCGCGACCTGCTTGGCGTGGACATCATGGAGGCCCGCAATCTGATCACGGCCCGCGAAATGATCGACACGGGCCAGTGGTTCCTGCCGACCATGTTCGGCCAACCACGTCTGGCTAAACCGCCTTTGCCGACCTGGCTCACGGCCATGGCCATGCTGGGCGGCAACGCCGGACTGGACACGGATCTGGCCGTGAATCGCATCCCCTCGGCCTTGGCTGGATTGCTCCTGGCCGCGTCGCTTTTCGGCCTGACCAGGTTTTGGACCAAGAGCACGGAAGCTGCGGCCTGGGCCACGGCTTTTCTGGCCACAAGCTACATGTTCGTGCTCATGGCCCGCCGCAACAGTTGGGACATTTATTGCCACGCCTTCATGCTGGCCGCGATCTGGGCTCTGGCCGTTATCGCGGACTCGCCCGCGCCCCGAAAGCGGCTGGCCGTTGTCGCGGGCGTGCTCCTCGGGCTGTCGGGCCTGAGCAAGGGACCGGTGAGTTTTTACGCGCTGCTTGCGCCCTGGATCGTGGCCATGCTGGCCACGGGCGGGTGGCGGGGCATCCGGCTCCGCCTCAAGGATCTGGGGCTGGCGCTCGGCCTCGGCCTGGCGTTGTCCGTGGTCTGGCCGGTGGCGGCCTGGGTCGTGATGCCGGGCGCGTTCTCGGACATGGTGGCCGTCGAACAGGCCGCGTGGATGGTGGAACACACCAAGCCGTTCTGGTTCTATCTCCAGTTTCCGCTCATGACCGGCGTCTGGACGCTCATGGCCTGCGCCGCGCTGTGGCCCGGACACGCCCGGAGCCGGGTCGAGCCGTTTTTGCCCTATTGGCGTCCGGCTCTGTGGACCTTGATCTGCGTGGGCCTGCTCATGCTTGTGCCGGAAAAGAAGGACCGCTACCTGCTGCCGGTTCTGATTCCCTTGTGCCAGCTCATGGGCGTGTACCTGACCGGCCTGCTGCGTGATCCGGACGCGGGCGGGCGCGTGGGCCGTTTCGTGGTTTGGGTCAATGGCGCGGTTTTCGGATTGGTTTGTCTTGCCGCGCCCGTGGGGTTGTGGTGGCTGCGCGACCGCTTCACCCTGGACATTCCGACCCTGGGCGGGGTGTTCCTGGCCGGCGTGCTGGGCGCGGCGCTGCTGTATCGTCTGGTCCGCGCGGGCGATTGGCGTCTGCTTTTCGGATTTCAATTCCGACTGCTGGGGCTACTGACTTTCGGGTTGCCCGCCCTTGTCCATCCTCCGGCCGGGGACATGTCCGTTCCCCTGGCCAAGATCCGCGCCCTGACCGCCGGCGCGCTCGTGGTGCGCGACACGTCGCTCAAGTTTCAGGATTTTTGGGTGCTTGGCGGAAAACCGCTGCGTCTGGAAGCGTTTTCCGCTCTGGAGGGCTCCGCGCGGGTTTGCTTCGCGTCCCGCGAGGAACCTCCGGTCATTCCGGGCGCGTTGCGCGGGTATGTCGAATGCGAACGGCTCGACGTGTCCAATTTTTCCGGGAAGACACTCCATCTTACCGTGCTGCGGCGCGAGACAGCGGATCGGGGAGAGAAGAAATGAAGCATTTCCTGTGGGCCGCCCTCGGACGGCGGTTGTTGTGGAGCATGGTTGGGTTGTATGCGCTGGCTCTTGGCGTGCAAGTTTACGCCGTTGTCGCCACAAGTGCGGCCCGATCAAGCGTGCTGCCGGAGAATTTCGGCAATTTCTAGCACGTGCGAACGATGCTGCCCGCTTCCGATCCGGGAGCGCCATTCACTTTCGTCGTGGTCGGCGATCCCCGCAGCAAGGGGACGTTCGAGGCCCTGGCCGAGGACATCAACGCGGCCAAGCCGGATTTCGTGGTCATTCTCGGAGATTGGGTCGATGCGGGGTCCACGGACTGGCACGCCTATTACCGGCAGGAATGCCCGGAGTACGGCTTTACCTGTCCTGTCTTTTTCACGCCCGGCAATCATGATGTCGATCCCAAAAAATACGACCTGGACGCGTTCGCGCGCGACTACGGGCCGCGCAATTTTTCCTTTGTCCATGGCGATTGTCTGTTCGCCTTCATCAGTCATCTCGACAGGCGCTTTTCCAACCGCGAGTCCCTGGATTATCTGCGCTCCCTGGCGGGCCAGGACCTTGGAAAGTATCGCAGGCGTTTCGTGTTCATGCACATTCCTCCCTGGGTCTCGCCAGACATCAAGGAACGGCACACGACCGACGAGGCTGAACTGACGCGGATTTTCGAGGATCTGCATATTGACTACGCCGTGGCTGCGGATTTTCACGGCTACAACCAGACTTGGCTGCGCGGGGTGGAGTATCTCGTCACCGGTGGCGGCGGGGCGCACCTGCACGAATCGATGGGGAAGCAGTTTCACCACGCCGTGGCCCTGACCGTTGGGTCGGACATGGTCTCGGAGCGCATCCTGCCGGTGGCGGCGCGGTTCGATTTTGGCGACTGGCTGGAGTTGAATTCCGTGGTCCGCATTGGGCCGATGATGCTGGCGCATCCCGTGCTTTTTGCCGTGGGCAACGCGATCATGGCCCTGGCCGTGGCTGGATTGTTCAGGAAGCGAACCGGCGGGAGCTGAGGCGGCTTCGTCCCAGGAGCTGTTCCCGGGACGCGGCGCTCTGAAAAACAACGATGCGCTCATTTTTCTTCACCGCCGGTTTGAAATTTTTGCTCGGCTATCTTGGCGTCGTGATGCTGGTGATCGCCTTTGCCGTGTTCCTGAATATCTGGATAAACGGCAATTTCGCGGTGCTCACTCCGGGCGCGGTCTACCGATCCGGACAATTGCCCCCGACCAGGCTTGACCATGTTCTGCGCACCTACGCCATCCGCAGCGTATTGAATTTGCGAGGTCGATCATCCTCCAGGTGGTATGCGGAGGAAATCGAAGCGTGCGGAGCTGCTGGTGTTGAACACTATGATCGAAAATTGTCCGCCAGGAAGTTCGTGACGCCTTTCGATCTCGCGGAGATCATTGAACTCGTCCGGCTCGCTCCCAAGCCAATCCTGATCCACTGCGATGGCGGCGCGGACCGCACGGGCCTCGTCGCGGCCGCGTGGATGATCGCGGGGGAACATGCCGCGCCGCATCGTGCGGAACTGGAACTTTCCCTTTGGCGTGGCCATGCTCCATTTTTTATCTGGAAAAAGAGCGCCGCCATGGATAAAAGTTTCAGGCGCTTCATGAATTCCCAAAAACACTGACGCGTTATCTTCCGTTCAAGGACCGACAAGCTCGGAACGAGCGGAATCAGATATGCACCTTTTGCCCTGAGTTTGAAAACGGACACGATCAGTCCGTCCATAAACGCACGAAATGATGCAGCGGACCTCGCGGCGTTCCTCATGGTTCCCGCCCTCGGTTCATTCATTTCCACTGTCTGCGACACGATCCCTGTGTTTAAGGATACGAATATCCGGATCGAGGCGGTGTCTCTGGTTTGGCCGGCATCCCTTTCTTCCCCGCTAAGTGGATCAGTTTTCCGCCTCGCCCGTGATGTGTTTGCGCAACGTCACCGCGACCAGAACAGCCAGAAACGCCGCCACTCCGTCGAGCACGAAGGGCGCTCCAGGTCCGATGAGATCCCAGCACAATCCGGCGGCGATGCTTCCGGCCAGGGCCATGAACCCGACTCCCATGTGGAAGATGCCCATGGCCGTGCCCTTGCGGTCCTCGGGGATTTGGTCGCGGATGAGGGCGCGGTCGACGCCGTCGGTCAGCCCCATGAACAGGCCGTACACGGCAAAAAGCCACCACACGTCGCTCATGTCCGCCCAGGCCACGCCCAGATAGACGAAGCCATACAACGCCCAGCCGCAAAGGATCATTCGCCAGCGGCCCACGCGGTCGCTCAAGATGCCGAGCGGGTAGGCGCTGAGGGCATAGACAAGGTTGAAGAGCAGGTAGGCCATGATGGACTGGGTGTCGGAGAGGCCCAGGTTCTTGGCCCGCAGAATGAGGAACGTGTCCGAGGAGTTGGCGAAGGCGAAGACGAGGAGCGGGGCCAGGGTCATCCAGAACGCTTTTGGCAGGCTGACCCAGGCCTGGCCGGTGAATAGGTCGCGGGTCGAGGATTGCGCGCAGGCCGGGGCCTGTGCGGCTTCCTTCAGCCGGAAGGTCAGCCATACCGCCGCCAGTCCGGGCAGCGTGGCGACCAGGAAAACAATCCGGTAGTGGCCGGGGAGCAGGGCCAGCAGGATCGTGGCCAGAAGCACGCCGAGCATGGCCCCGGCCGTGTCCATCATGCGGTGGAAGCCGAAGGCCTGGCCGCCCTGGGATGCGTCCACGGCGTCGGCGATGAGGGCGTCCCGGGCCGTGGTGCGCAATCCTTTGCCGGTGCGGTCCACGGCCCGGGCCAGCAGGATTGTGGGCCAGGAAAAGGCCATGGCCATGAGCGGTTTGGACATGGCCCCGAGGCCATAGCCCCACCGGATATACGGTACGCGGCGCCCCAGTTTGTCGCAATGCCAGCCGGAAAGGCCTTTCATCAGACTGACGATGACCTCGGCCAGACCCTCGATGGTCCCCAGGATGGCCACCGGCGCGCCAAGCACCGAGGTCAGGAAGAGCGGCACCACCGGATAGATCATTTCCGAGGCCACATCGGTGAAGAAACTGACCCAGCCGAGGCGTTTGACCTCCTCGGGCAGGGCAGGGCGCGCCGTGAATGTATCGTGGAAGAAACCCATGCCATGCTCCGTAGGTTGGGGGCGGCCCAAAATAAAAAACCACGCAAAGCGTGGTCCAGACCACTGACAAGAGCCGGGCGGCCGTTGTCAGGACAGTACAGGTCTTTGACCTTGTCGAGGATGAAACGGAAATCGACGAATTTGGTGATTTTGCGAAGCAGGTGATCCTTCGGAACCAAGCGCTCGATGCAGACGAATTCGTATTTCAGTTGTTTGGATCCTGTGCTGCGTAGCCGCTTTCATAGCAAAACAACCGTCATTTGATGATGGTTTTGAGATGACTTTGGCAGCAGCCTGAACCCCGTCATCCTTGCTGGATGGCGGGGCTTCGCGTTTAGAGGCATTCCACGCTATTTCTGGACCCGGACTTCCGGCCAGATTTCGTCCACGCATTCCACTGTTTTGACCACGATGCGCTTGCGCAAGTCCTTGGGTATTTCGTCCAGGTCGTGGGCGTTCTTGGCCGGGATGAGCACCTTGCTCACGCCGTGGCTGACCGCGGCCAGGATTTTTTCCTTGATGCCGCCCACGGGCATGACCCGCCCGCGCAGGGTAATCTCGCCGGTCATGGCAATATCCGAGGCTATGGGCGTATTGGTGATGGCCGAGACCAGGGCCGTGTACAGGGTCACGCCAGCCGACGGCCCATCCTTGGGCGTGGCACCGGCCGGGACATGGATGTGGATGTCGTGGGTGTCGAAGAAATCGTCGGCGATGTTCAGGCTCGCGCTTTTGGTCCGGGCGAAGCTCAGGGCCGCCTGGGCGCTTTCCTTCATCACGTCGCCGAGCTTGCCGGTCAGCAGCAGTTTGCCCTTGCCCGGCAGCAGGCTGCACTCGATGTGCAGAATTTCCCCGCCGTACGGAGTCCAGGCCAGACCCAGAGCCACCCCCGGAGGCATGGTCTGCTCACGTTCCTCGTCCATGAACTTGGGTTGCCCCAAGAGCTTGACCAGGGCCGCGCTGGTCACCCGGAAGGGGCCTTTTTTGCCCTCGGCCACCTTGCGCGCGTACTTGCGACAGACCGAGCCAATTTCACGTTCAAGGTTGCGCAGGCCCGCTTCCCGCGTGTAACCACGGATAATTTCGGACAAGACCGCGTCGGACACGATCAGGTTTTCGTTGGTCAGACCGTTTTCCTTGATTTGACGGGTCAGCAGATAGCGTCGGGCAATGGTGATTTTTTCCTGTTCCGTGTAGCCGGGGATGCGGATGACCTCCATGCGGTCCAGCAGGGCCGAGGGGATGGTATCGAGCATGTTGGCCGTGCAGATGAACATGACCTTGGACAGGTCATAGGGCACGTTCAGGTAGTGGTCGGTGAAGGAATTGTTTTGTTCCGGATCAAGCACCTCCAAGAGGGCCGAGGACGGATCGCCCCGGAAGTCGCTGCCGAGCTTGTCGATTTCGTCGAGCATGATGACCGGGTTGATGGTCGCCGCGTCCTTCATGGACTGGATGATGCGACCGGGCATGGCTCCGATGTAGGTCCGGCGATGGCCCCGGATTTCCGCTTCGTCACGCATCCCGCCCAGGGACATGCGCACGAATTTGCGCCCCAGGGAGCGGGCGATGGATTTGCCCAGGGATGTCTTGCCCACGCCGGGAGGGCCGACAAAACACAGAATGGGGCCTTTCATGGACGGGTTCAGCTTGCGCACGCTCAGGTATTCGAGAATGCGTTCCTTGACCTTTTCCAGATTGTAGTGGTCCTCGTTGAGGATTTTGGCGGCTTCCTTGATGTCCAGGCGGTCCTTGGAGGTTTTTTTCCAGGGCAGGTCGATGATCCAGTCCAGATAGGTGCGCAGGACCGTGGCCTCGGAACTGTCCGGGTGCATGGATTCCAGGCGTGTCAGTTGCTTGTCGGCTTCCTTTTTGACTTTTTTGGGCAGGCCCAGGGAGTTGAGGGTGGAGCGCAGTTCCTCCATCTCCTCGCCCTCGCCACCCTTGTCGCCGAGTTCGCGACGGATGGCCTTTAATTGCTCGCGCAGGAAATACTCGCGTTGGGCCTTGTCCATGCCTTCCTTGGCCATGGACTGGATCTTGGCCTGCATGGAGGCCACTTCGACTTCCTTGACCAGCTGCGTGTTGACCAGATTCAGGCGTTCGATGGGGTCGTGGCTTTCCAGGATGCGTTGGGCCTCGGATGCCTTCATGCGCAGGTTGGAGGCCACCAAATCGGCCAGCCGGCCATGCTCGTTGACGGAATTGAGCACGTTCATGATTTCGGTGGAGTCGATGCCGCGCAGGCTCAGGATTTTTTCACTCTGTTCCTTGACCGTGCGCAACAACGCCTCCTCCTGGGGGCCGGGGTTTTCCATGACCAGCTCGTCGATGAGTTCGATGTCGACCGTGTCATAGGGCTCGTGCTGGACGAAGTTCGTGATCCGGGCCCGGGTCAGCCCCTGGACCAGAACTTTGAGACGGCCATCGGGCATTTTCAGCATGCGCATGATCATGGCCACCGTGCCAACCTGATAGAGGTCGTCCGGACCTGGATCGTCGACGCTTTCGTCTTTTTGGGTGCAGATCAGGATATACCGGTTGCTGTTCAAGGCCGCATCCACGGCCTGGACGCTTTTTTCACGCCCTACAAAAAGGGGCAGGATCATGTAATTGAAAACGACAATGTCCCGCACGGCCAGCAAGGGCAGGGTGGTCGGAATATCCGCTTCCTCCATGGCGCCCTCGGCACTGGCGTTTTCCGTCGGTTCGGTGGTCGGGGGGGTATTTTGCTCCGAAGCGGGCGTGTGTTCGTCGCTCATGGGTTTCTCCTCGTGATAGGGGGGGCGCGAATGGTCTGGATTCGCGAAAAGTGAGACAAGTATAAGTCGATTCAAGGGGCAGGCAAGGGAAAAAAGCGGTTTTTTCCCTCGACGAGGCGAAAATCAGAGCAAATTCAGGCTTCGGAAGCTGGAATAGGTCTCGCCCGTGACAATAAGATGGTCCAGCAGACGGATTCCAAGCTCTTTGGCGCCCCTGGAAACAGATTCAGTCAGATTTTTATCCTGAACGGAGGGCGTGGGATCGCCACCGGGGTGGTTGTGGACCAAAATCAGGCCGCTGGCCTTGTGGCGCAGGGTCAATTCGAGGATTTCGCGTGGGTAGGCCGCGGTTTGGTCCACCGTGCCGCTGAAAACACGTTCGAAATTGATCAAACGGTTTTGGTTGTCCACCAGAATGACCCAGAATTCTTCCTTGGCGAGGTGGCCAAGACGCGCGCAGACCATGCTCCGCACTTGTTCGGGAGAGGAAAATTTGACCTTGTCGCGGACGCAGTCCTGGGCGCGGCGGGCGTGACATTCCTGGAGCAAGCGCCAGAACATGGCCACGCCCTGGCCCAGACCCTGGACCTCGGTCAGGCGGTCCGGATCGGTCCGCAAAACCTCGTCCATGGAGCCGAACCGGGCCAGCAAGGCCTTGGCCATGGGCTTGGTGTCCTTGCGGGGGAGGGCGTGGGCCAGCAACAGTTCAAGGAGTTCGTAGTCGGCCAGGTCCTGGGGATTTTTGGCCAGCCGGGTCCGCAGGCGGGCGCGGTGGCCATCGTTGCCGGGCGGGTTCACCATAGACGCTGCACGTCGCGGATGAGAGCTTCCATGGCCTGGAACGGCTTGACGCGTCCGGTTTTGATATCGGTGTCGGCCTTGAGGGCCAGATCCCAAAAGCGACCGATGCGGGCCGGACCCAGTCGCTGGGCCAGCTTTTTCTTGTCCGCTTTCATGCCGGGAGGCAGGCTTACCTTGGAGTCCTCGCCGTGGGCCAGATGCCAGAGCTGGCGTGCTTCGCGCACGAGCAGGGCCGAGATGGGAAAGATCATGTCGCCGCTGGCCATGGCCGGGTCGTTGAGAACGCGGTCCCAGGCGACGCGGCGACCATTGGGGTGTTGCAGGCCGCGCAGGAAGGCGAAGATGTCGAATGCTTCTTCCTGGGTCAGGGCGTCCAGGTGGGACAGGGTGATGGTCGTGGCGTCGCCGGCCCGAAGAAGGATCTTGTCCAGCTCGTTGCGCAGGGCAATGGTCGCGAGCGGGAGAACCTCGCCCAGGTGTTTTTTGACCCCCGGTGCCAGGGCGCGGCCATTTTTGGCCGCGAACCGGTCCAATTCCTGTCCGATAGTGTTGCGGGACAGGCCCGGATGCTCCCAGATCCAGCCCTTGGACTGGGCCACGGCCCAGTATTTTCCCTTGGTGATGTGCTTGGCCACGGCCGGCTTGCCCGCCTTCCACTCGCCTTCCAGGCAAAACATGGGCCAGATGGACGAGCGGGCCATGGCCAGGATCGAAGACACCTTGGACCAGAACTCCTCGCCTTGCTCCTGGGCCCGGCGCAGGACCACGGCGGTGGGTGGAGCCATCATGGCCGGCACGGTCAAGGCCTGCCAGTATTCGGCCGGCAACTCCTCGTCACCCCAAAAAAATTTGGCCGCGAAGCCCCCAGAGTCGTGCAGGAGGTCTGCGACCCGGTCCTTGATCAGTTCCGTGTCCGCGCAGACAAGAAAGGAAAAGCCGTGCTTGGCCATGGTCGCGTCAGAAGTTTTGGCTCATGCGGTCCGCCACCATGCGCATGGCCAGCTCCACGGCCTTTTGGGTCGCGTCGCGTTTGGTCTTGGCGCCACGGAAGGATTCACTGGCCACGACCGGGCCAGAGGTCCAGATGAGGACGTTGGTGCGGGCGTTGTAGAAATTGACCGTCAGGTTGATGGTGGCCGCCGATTTGAGGGTCTGATCATCCTGACCGGTGAGGGCGGTCGACGAGCTGTAGGACGTGACCGCTACCGTGACCGTGGCCTCGGCGTGTTCCCGCTCCACCCACGTGACCTTGCCCCGGCGGGTGAATTCGTCACGCAGGGCGGTGCGCAACATGGGATCCATCCAGCTTTCGGTGGTCGGGTTGGTCACGTTTGTCAGGAAAAGCCTGGTGCTGTCCTCGGGCAGGACAATGGGTTCCTGGGCCGTGAGGTGGTAGCCACAGGCCGTGGCAAGGAGGGCGACCACAAGGATCGCCCCAAGAATCCTAGCGGACCACCACGTTGACCAGCTTGCCGGGGATGACAATGACTTTGACAATGGTTTTGCCCTCGATGTGCCGTTCGACATTTTGATCTCCCAAGGCCTTGGCCTGGATTGTCTCCGCGCTGGCATCGGCCGCGACGGTGATCTGCCCGCGCAGTTTGCCGTTGACCTGCACGACCACCGTCACCTCGCTGGTTTTGAGCGCTTCCGGGTCATGGGCCGGCCAGGGTTCCGTGGCCAGGCTCCGGTCATAGCCCATGCGCGCCCACAGTTCCTCGCAGATGTGCGGGGCAATGGGGGACAGAGCCACCAGCAGGGAGGAAATGGCCGAGGACAGGAGCCGTCGGCCGTTTTCGGTGCCGCGCAGGTCATCCTTGGCGGTGTACAGGGCGTTGACCAATTCCATCATGGCCGCGATGGCCGTGTTGAACTGGAATTTGTTTTCAATGTCGCGTTCCACACGACGGACGGTGTCGTGTTCCTTGCGCCGCAGGTCGGCCTCGGCCTCGCTCAAGATCCCTTCAACCGTGGCGCACGGGCCAACCGGGAGCAATGCGTTTTCCAGTTCGTCCACCAGACGCCAGAGGCGGTTCAGAAAGCGGCTGGCCCCCTCGATGCCCTTGTCGTTCCATTCCAGATCCTTTTCCGGAGGCGCGGCAAAGAGGCAGAACAGACGGACGGTGTCGGCCCCGTATTTGCCGATCATTTCGTCCGGATCGACCACGTTGCCCTTGGATTTGGACATTTTGGAGCCGTCCAAAAGAACCATGCCCTGGGTCAGCAGGTTTTGGAATGGTTCGTCGAAGCCCAGATAGCCTTCGTCGCGCAGGGCCTTGACGAAGAAGCGCGAGTACAACAGGTGCAAAATAGCGTGTTCGATGCCGCCAATGTATTGATCGACCGGCATCCAGTAGTCCGTGTCCGCGGGGGAAAAGGCCGCGTCTTCATTGCGTGCCGCGGTGTACCGGCAGAAATACCAGGACGATTCGACAAAGGTGTCCATGGTGTCGGTCTCGCGCCGGGCCGGCTTGCCGCAGATCGGGCAGGCCACGTTGACGAAGGACTCGCAGGCCGGCAGGGGCGAGCGGCCGTCCGGATTGACCTGGACGTCCAGGGGGAGCTCCACCGGAAGCTGCGACTCCGGAACCGGGACAATGCCACAGTCGTCGCAGTAAATGACCGGGATGGGCGCGCCCCAGTACCGCTGGCGGGAAATGTTCCAATCCCGCAGGCGGTAGTTGACAGTGGGTTTGCCCAGACCTTTGGTCCCGAGCATGTCCACGATGGCCTTTTTGGCCGGTTCGGAATCCATGCCGTCGAATTCGGCGGAGTTGGTCATGACGCCGGCCTGGGTGTAGGCCTCGGTCATGGTTGCCGGGTCCAGGTGTCCCTCTTTGGGGGAGATGACCACGATTTTGGGCAGATTGTACTTGGCCGCGAATTCAAAATCGCGCTGGTCGTGGGCGGGAACAGCCATGACCGCGCCCGTGCCGTAGCCCATGAGCACGAAATTGGCGACATAGATGGGCATTTCCCGGCCCGTGACCGGGTTGAGGCAGTAGCGGCCCGTGAACACGCCTTCCTTTTCCAGGTCCTCGGCCGTGCGCACGATGCGGTCCATTTTGGCGATGCGATCGACAAAGGCCATGACCTCGGTTTCCTGGCCAGTACCGGCGATAAGCGTGGACACCAGCGGATGTTCCGGGGCCAGACTCATGAAGGTCGCGCCGTAAATGGTGTCGGGGCGGGTGGTGAAGACCGAAATTTTTTCGTCCAGCTCCTTGACGGCGAAGGACAATTCCGCGCCCACGCTCTTGCCAATCCAGTTGCGCTGCATGGTCAGGACGCGTTCCGGCCAGCCTCCGGACAGCTTGTCCAGATCCGCCAGAAGCTCCTCGGCGTAGTCGGTGATGCGCAGGAACCACTGGGACAGTTCCTTTTGCTGGACTTCGGAATCGCAACGCCAGCACAGACCGTCCTCGACCTGTTCGTTGGCCAGAACCGTGTGACAGCTTGGGCACCAGTTGACCGGAGCTTTTTTGCGGTAGACCAGCCCTTTTTTGAGGAATTTGAGGAAAAATTCCTGCTCGAAGCGGTAGTATTTGGGGTGACAGGTCGCGATTTCCCGGTCCCAGTCGTAGGAATAGCCCAGGCGCTTGAGCTGGCTGCGCATGTAGGCGATGTTTTCATAGGTCCATTTGGCAGGGTGGGTGTTGTGCTTGATGGCCGCGTTTTCGGCCGGCAGGCCAAAGGCGTCCCAGCCCATGGGATGGAAGACGTTGAATCCGCGCATCCGTTTGTACCGGGCCACCACGTCGCCGATGGAGTAATTTCGCACGTGGCCCATGTGGATGCGTCCGGACGGATACGGAAACATTTCCAGGACATAGTATTTGTCCTTGTCCTTGGCCGGATCGGTTCGAAAACAGGCCTGATCCACCCAGGCTTGTTGCCATTTTTCCTCGATATGCTTGAAATCGTAGTGCGCCATGCTGTCCTCGCGTGGTGTGCCCGGAATGTCGGGGGTTAGGCTTCGTTTCGTTCCGCGTCCTTGGCAGCCGCGTCCAGGACGCCGTTGACAAAGGTCTTGGAGTTGTCGTCCCCGAAATCCTTGGCTAATTCTATGGCTTCGTTCATGGCCACCTTGAAGGGGATGTCCGGGCAAAAAAGCATTTCGTAGAGGGATAGCCGCAAAATGGTCAGTTCGACCTTGGCGATGCGGTTCAGTTTCCAGTGTTGGGAGTGTTTGGTGATGATGGCGTCGAGGTTGTCGTAGTTGTTGAACACCCCTTCGGCCAGGGCCCAGGCGAAGGAGTCCCTGGGCTCCACGTCGAATTCTTCCTCGGACCAGAAGTTGTCGAAGGATGTCGCCAACAGATCCTTCGACATGCTTTTGGTGAAGTTGAGGGAATAAATGACCTGAAAGGCGAAACGGCGTTGGTGCCGGCGATTTTGATTCACGGACGGGCCTCTATATCTGCTGCAGGACGCGCATGGTTTCCAAGGCAGCGGCGGCCGCCTCGACACCCTTGTTGCCGCCCTTGCTGCCGGCGCGTTCGATGGCTTGTTCCAGGGAATCCGTGGTCAGCAGACCAAAGCCGATGGGGACGCCCGTTTCCAGGGAGACATGGGCAATGCCCTTGGTCGCCTCGGCGCAGACATAGTCGAAATGCGGGGTGGCTCCGCGAATGACGGCGCCCAGACAGATGATGACATCGGCCTGGCCGGATTTGGCGACCTTGCTGGCCACAAGTGGCAGTTCAAAGGCCCCGGGCACGCGGATGAGGGTCATGTTGGCCCGGTCCGCGCCGTGACGGACAAGGTAGTCCACGGCGCCGCCCACCAGTCGGTCCACGACAAAGTCGTTGAAACGGCTGGCAATGATGGTGAATTTCAGATCCTGGGCCTGAAGGAGGCCTTCGATGGTTTTGATGTGCGGCATGACGTGTCCTCGGCTATTTGTCCGACTCGGCATCCAGGTGCAGCAGATGTCCGAGCTTGGCGAATTTGGTGTGCAGATAACATTTGTTTTCGTCGCAGGCCGGGATTTCGATGGGCACCCGTTCCTCGACCTTGAGACCGTAGCCTTCCAAACCAATGATTTTTTTGGGATTGTTGGTCATGAGACGCATCCGCTTCACGCCCAGGTCAACCAGTATCTGCGCGCCCAGACCATAGTCACGCAGGTCCGGGGCAAAGCCCAGTTCCAGGTTGGCCTCCACCGTGTCCCGGCCTTCGTCCTGAAGATGGTAGGCCTTGATTTTGTTGCCCAGGCCAATACCCCGGCCCTCCTGGCGCATGTACAGAATGACGCCTTCGCCCTCGCGATCGATCATCTGCATGGCCCGCTGCAGCTGGCTGCCGCAGTCGCAGCGCATGGACCCGAACACGTCGCCGGTCAGGCATTCGCTGTGCACGCGCACCAGGACGGGTTTGTCCTCGGAAAATTCGCCCTTGACGAGCGCGATGTGGGTGTGGGTGTCGATGTCGTTTTCGTAGGCGATGATGGTGAACTCGCCATAGCAGGTCGGCATGCGCGCCTCGGCCACGCGTCGAACCAGGGAATCCTTGCGCGAGCGGTAGGCGATGAGATCGGCGATGGTCGCGATCTTCATGTCGTGCTCCTCGGCGAATTTGCGCAGTTCGGGCATGCGGGACATGGTGCCGTCGTCGTTCATGATTTCGCAAATCACGGCCGCGCCCTTGAGACCCGCCAGCCTGGACAGATCCACGGAACCCTCGGTTTGTCCGGCGCGGACCAATACCCCGCCGGGCTTGGCCCGCAGGGGGAAGATGTGTCCGGGCGTGGCGATATCCTCGGGCGTGGTCGCATCGGCCACGGCTGTCTGGATGGTCAGGGCCCGGTCATGGGCGGATATGCCCGTGGTCACGCCTTGTTTGGCCTCGATGGACACTGTGAAATTGGTGCCGAACTTGGACGTGTTGCGTTTGGCCATGAGCGGCAGTTGGAGCTTGTCGACCAGGGCCGGTTCCAGGGCCAGACAGATCAGGCCCCGGCCGTATTTGGCCATGAAATTGATGGCCTCGGGCGTGACCTTTTCGGCGGCAATGGTCAAATCGCCTTCGTTCTCGCGGTCTTCGTCATCCACCAGGATGATCATCCGACCTTCCTTTATTTCCTTGATGGCCTCTTCGGCCGTGCATTTGGGCATGAGTTCCTCGCGTGTTCGGATTCCCGACAGATCAGAATCCGTGTTCTCTCAGAAAATCCGGGGTAATGGCCGATGGTTTGGCAGGGGTGGAAGCGCCGGTCCAGGGACCGAGCATGCGCTGGACGTATTTGCCGATGACATCGGTTTCCATGTTGACCCGCTGTCCCGGACTCCAGCCGGAGATGGTTGTCTCCTGCTGCGTGGCCGGGATGACGTTTACTTCCAAATAGTCCGGACCGCAATCGTTGACCGTCAGGCTGATGCCATCCAGGGCCACCGAGCCCTTGGGGATGACCTGACGTCCGAAGGCGGGATCGAATACCAAGCGGTAAATGCGTGACTCCCCGGCCGGTTGGATGGACGCGACCGTGGCCAGACAGTCCACATGACCGGAAACGATGTGTCCGCCCAGACGATCGCCCATGGCCAGGGCCCGTTCCAGGTTGGCCGGGGATGAAGGCCCCAGGGCGCCGAGGTTGGTCACGGACAGGGTTTCGGCCGATGCGTAGGCCGTGAACCAGCCCTGGCCAAAGGTTTCCACGGTCAGACAGACTCCGTTGACGGCGATGGATTCGCCGGTTTGGTAGTCGCGCAGCGGAAAATCCGGTCGGATGGTGAAGCGGGTTTCGCCGCCGCGTCGGTCCATGCCGGCCACGCGTCCGATACCCTGGATGATGCCGGTGAACATTGCCTTACTCCTTGGGCCGCAGCCTGAGATAGTGGTCCTGGCCGATCATGCGGTGCTCGACAAGGCGGAAATTCCAGGCGTCGTCCATGGTCATGGCGACGTGGCCGGCGAATCCGGATCTGGCCTGTTCGTCGCCGAGGATCTTCATGGCCTGGAAGAGACGCAGTTCATCCAGCAGCCCTTGGGCTCGCAGGGACGCAGCCAGATGCCCGCCGCCTTCGGTCAGAACATACAGACAGCCTTTTTCCCGGCGGAGCAGGCGCATGCCCTCGGTCAGATCCAACCCGTCGTCGCGGCCCGGCAAACCCCAGACCGAAACCCCGAGGTCGGCCAGACAGGTCGCCCGGCGGGAACGGCTTTCGGCTTCGGTGGTCCAGAAAACGACATCCCCGGGTCTGGTGGCGAGCAGGGCAGACTGGTGCTGTTCATCCGGCAGCGTCCGGGAAACAACAACCGCCAGGGGTTGCGGGCCAACGTGACCGTCCATGCGACAGGTCAGGCGGGGGTTGTCGGCGCGGTACGTGGCACCGCCGATCATGACCGCCCCACACCAGGCCCGCAGCTTGTGCACTTCGGCGCGGGATCTTTCACCAGAAATCCAGGCCGAATGCCCTGTGCGGGTGGCGATTTTGCCGTCCAGGGTGACGGCCAGCTTGACGATGGAAAAGGGGCGGTCCGTGTCCTGCCAAATCCGAAAATCGGCGATAAGGTCGGTACAGGCCTGACGGCGGATGCCAGCACGCACATGTACTCCCCGGCCTTCCAGAAATTCCTTGCCGCCACCGGTAACGCTTTGGTTCGGGTCCAGACAACCAATGACCACGGTCTTGATGCCGGCAGCGAGAATGGCCTGAGTGCAGGGCGGGGTTTTCCCATGGTGGTTGCACGGCTCCAAGGTCACGTACAGGGTGCATTCGGCCGGATCCACGCCTTTGGTCGCGGCATCGCGCAGTGCCTCGACTTCGGCGTGGGCCTTGCCGCAGGCCGTGTGCCAGCCTTTGGCCACGACCCTGCCGTCACGGACCAGAACGGCCCCGACACAGGGGTTGGGCGCTGTTTTGCCCCGTCCTCGTTCGGCCAGGGCAATGGCCTTGTCCATGAATCGCGTGTCATTGGTCATGGGAACCTCGTTCCAGGCGAATAAAGGGGATATTGGCCTCCTCAAGCATTTCCCTGGACATGTCGTCCGGGTAGCCCTCGGCGAAATAGATGGCGTTGATGCGGCAGTTGATGAGCATTTTCGCGCACAGGATGCAGGGCTGGGTGGTGCAGAAAATGTCCGCTCCGACGATGCTGACCCCATGCACCGCGGCTTGGATGATGACGTTCTGCTCGGCGTGCAGGGCGCGACAGAGTTCGTGGCGTTGTCCCGAGGGGATGCCGAGCTTTTCCCGGAGACAACCGATTTCCAGGCAATGGGTCAACCCGACCGGAGCGCCGTTATAGCCCGTGGCCAGGATGCGTTTGTCCTTGACGGCCAGGGCCCCGACCTTGCGTCGCAGGCAGGTCGAACGTTCCGCCACGAGATAGGCGATGTTCATGAAGTAGTCGGGCCAGGGGATACGGTTGTCCATGAGCGCCTCGGTGGAAACGAATCAACCACAGGGCCGCGAACGTGGCCCTGTGGTTGGGGGAATCCGGATGCAGGGTGGATGTTACCAGGCAAAAAGCGGAAATTGTCCCGCGAATTTTTCCACTTCCCGACGAACCTCGCCCAACGTGGTCTCGTTGTCCAGGTTTTGCAAGACGGTCACGATCCATTTGGCCACCTTGCGCATGTCATCGGCCTTCATGCCCCGCGTGGTCAGGGCCGGAGTGCCGAGCCGCACACCGGAGGTGACGAAGGGCGAGCGCGTCTCGAAGGGAACCGTGTTTTTGTTGACGGTGATGCCGGCCTTGTCCAGGGCGATTTCCGCATCCTTGCCGGTGATGTCCTGGGGGGTCAGGTCCATGAGCATGAGATGGTTGTCCGTGCCGCCCGAAACCAGACTGTACCCGGCGGCGGTCAGTTCCTCGGCCAGGGTCTGGGCGTTGACCAGTACCTGTTGCTGATAGTCCTTGAACTCGGGCTTCAGGGCTTCGGCGAAGGCCACGGCCTTGGCGGCGATGACATGCATCAGCGGTCCGCCCTGGATGCCGGGAAAAATCTGGGAATTGAGCGTCTTGCCGAATTCCTCGGAGCTTAAAATCATGCCGCCGCGTGGGCCGCGCAGAGTCTTGTGCGTCGTCGTGGTTGTGAAATGGGCGTGGGCGATGGGCGAGGGATGCAGTCCCGTGGCCACCAGACCGGCGATATGGGCCATGTCCACGAGCAGTTTGGCGCCAACGCTGTCCGCGATTTCACGAAAACGGGCGAAATCCAGAATGCGTGGATACGCACTGGCTCCGGCGATAATCAGCTTGGGCTGGTGTTCCTTGGCCAGGGACTCGACTTCTTCGTAATTGATCTGCCCGGTTTCCTTTTCGACCCCATAGGACACGACGTTGTAGAGCTTGCCGGAAAAATTGACAGGACTGCCGTGGGTGAGGTGGCCGCCATGGGACAGGTTCATGCCGAGAATGGTGTCCCCTGGTTCAATGGCCGCGAAATAGGCGCCCATGTTGGCCTGGGACCCGGAGTGTGGCTGGACGTTGGCGTATTCGGCCTTGAACAGCTGCCGGGCCCGTTCCATGGCCAGATTTTCGGCCATGTCCACGAATTCGCAGCCACCATAGTACCGCTTGCCCGGATAGCCCTCCGCGTATTTGTGGGTCATGACGCTGCCCATGGCGAGGCGTACCGCGTGGGACGTGAAATTTTCCGAGGCGATGAGTTCGAGCTTGGTGATCTGGCGGTTGGTTTCCAGCTGAATGGCTTTGGCTATCTGCGGGTCCTGACGAGTGAGTTCGTCCATGGTTCCTCCCGGGGAGTGCGTCGCGTTGGTCGCGGCGGTTATTCGAATCGGCGCAGGATGATGGAGGCGTTGGTGCCGCCAAATCCAAACGAGTTGCTCATGCCGACCGTCGGGTTCACCGTGCGGCTGGCGTTGGGGACATAGTCGAGGTCGCAATCCGGATCCGGATTGTCCTGGTTGATCGTTCCAGGCACGATGCCCGTGTGCAGGCTCAGGGTCGTGAATACCGCTTCGGCGCCGCCTGCCGCCCCAAGTAGGTGGCCGATCATGCTTTTGTTGGCGGTGATGGGCATTTTGTAGGCGTGGTCTCCGAACACGAGTTTGATGGCCTTGGTCTCGGTTTTATCGTTGAGCTTGGTCGACGTGCCGTGGGCGTTGATGAAGTCAATGTCCGTGGGGGCGCATTCGGCATCGCGCAACGAGCCGCGCATGGCCAGGGACATGCCCGTGCCGGAGTCCTCGGGCGCGGTGATGTGGTAGGCGTCCCCCGAAGCCCCATAGCCGATCATCTCGGCGTAGATGGTCGCGCCGCGCGCCTTGGCGTGCTCCAACTCCTCGAGCAAGAGCAGCCCCGCGCCCTCGCCAATGATGAACCCGGTCCGCTCCGCGTCGAAGGGGCGGCTGGCGGCCTGCGGCGTGTCGTTGGCCGTGGACAGGGCTTTGAGGGCGTTGAAGCCGGACACGCCCATGGGCGTGATGGTCGATTCCACGCCGCCTGTGATGCACGCCTTTGTCCGCCCGAGTTTAATGTCGGAAAAGGCGTAGCCGATGGCGTGGGTCGCCGAGGCGCAGGCCGAGGTGGTGACCAGGTTGGGACCCTTGGCGCCCGTGAGGATGGAGAGCTGTCCGGCGCACATGTTGGCGATGAGCATGGGAATGTAGAATGGCGAAATCCGGCGCGGACCGGAATGGAGCAGCTTGGAATGGAACTCCTCGATGGTGGATAACCCGCCAAGGCCGCAGCCAAGAATGATACCCACGTCGGCGGCGTTGTCCTCGGTGATGCCCAGACCGCAGCTGTCCATGAGCTGTTTGCCAGCGGCCACGGCGATTTGGATAAAGCGATCCATCCGCTTGGCATCCTTGGCGCCCATGTACGCGGTTGGGTCGAAATTTTTAAGTTCGCCGGCGATGCGGGTTTCAAAGGCCGAGCAGTCGAAAAGCGTGATGGGGCCAATGCCACACACGCCGGCAACGAGATTGTCCCAACTTTCCTGAACGGTGTTGCCAATGGGAGTCAGGGCCGAAAGTCCGGTCACGACAACGCGTTTTCCAATCATGATCTTCCCGTGAAATGTCGTCCGCGGGGATGCGAACGGCTATGCATGAAAAAAACGGTACCTGGCCTGCGCGAGGTACCGTGCTGTGACTCGCGCGAAACAGGGCTAGGAATTCGCCTTGATGTAGTTGATGGCGTCCTGAACCGTGGCGATTTTCTGGGCGTCCTCGTCATCGATTTCGATGTCGAATTCTTCCTCCATGGCCATGATCAGCTCGGTCAGGTCCAGGGAGTCGGCGCCCAGGGCCTCCACGAAGGAGGATTCCGGCTTGACCTCGTCGGGGGAAACGCCCAGCTGTTCGACCACCAGTTCTTTAACTTTTTGTTCAATAGACATGTTGTTCCTCCAAAGTGTGTGTATGCGTGATGGGATGGAATCCGGCTACATGGACAGGCCGCCGTTGATTCCGAGCACCTGACCAGTGATGTAGGACGCCTGGTCGGATGCGAGATAGGCCACGGCATCGGCGATGTTTTCGGCCGAACCGAGGCTGCCCAGGGGGATCCGTTCGAGGTATTTGGCGCGTACCTCCTGGGGAAGTGTTTCGGTCATGTCGGTTTCGATGAAACCCGGGGCGATGGCGTTGACGGTGATGCCACGCGAGGCCAGTTCCTGGGCGGCCGCCTTGGTCATGCCGATCATGCCCGCCTTGGACGCGCAGTAGTTGATCTGGCCGGCATTGCCGGTTTGTCCAACCACGGAGCTGATATTGACGATGCGACCGGCCCGCTGCTTGACCATGATCTTGGCGGCCTGTTGCAGACAGACAAAGGCCCCGGTCAGGTTGACGGTCAGCACCTGCTCCCAGTGTTCGCGCTTCATGCGGACCAAAAGCCCGTCCTTGGTGATCCCGGCGTTGTTGACCAACACCGAGAGATGGACCTTGTCCTTGATCTGTTCGGAAAAAAAATGGGCCACGGCGTCCCAGTCACTGGCGTCAAGTTGGAAGCCCATGGCATGGCCACCCGTGGCCGCGATGTCGGCGCACAGGGACTCCGCCAGCTCTGGACGACTGACGAAGGTGAAATAAACCTGGTACCCCAGGCCTGCAAGTTTTTTTACAATGGCCTTGCCGATCCCTCTGGTGCCGCCGGTTACCAGGGCGGTCCTGGTCAGTTCGCTCATGATCACCTCGCCATGCATGGTTGGAAAATGGGAGCTGCTTGGTTACGCAATCACCCTCAGAATTGCAACAGGGCCGAGCCCCATGTGAAGCCGCCTCCAAAGGCGGCCAGGAGCACTTTCATCCCCGGTTGGATGCGACCCGTGGCCCGTGCCTCGGCCAGGGCAATGGGTACCGATGCCGCGGATGTGTTGCCGATTCTGTCCACGTTGACGTAGAACCTGTCCATGCCGACATCGAGTTTCTTGGCGATGGCCTCGATGATGCGGATGTTGGCCTGGTGGGGGATGAACAGGTCGATGGCGGATGTTTCGAGGCCATTGCGTTCCAGCAGGGTCGAGGAGATGTCGGACATGAACCGCACCGCGTGTTTGAACACGTCGCGACCGTTCATCTGGATGAAGTATTCCTCGCCGATGGCCTGACCCAGCACGGGCTTGCAGACCGATCCTCCGCCGTGGACCGTGAGCAGGTCGCCCAGGGAGCCATCCGCCTTGAGCAGGCAATCAACCACCTGGACCGAAGTCGGATGTTCGGCCCCGGTGATAATGGCCGCGCCGGCGCCGTCTCCAAAAAGCACGCAGGTGGTGCGGTCCTGAAAATTGACGCGGGCCGTGGTCATTTCGCTGCCGACGACAAGAATTTTGCAGTCCGGGTGGAGCTGGGCGTACGCCCGTGCTGTTTCCAGTCCGTACAAAAAGCCGGAGCAGGCCGCGGCCAAATCAAAGGAAGGAATGCCGCGCAGGCCCAAATGATTTTGCAGCAGACAGGCCGTGGAGGGGAGATTGTAGTCCCCGGAAAACGTGCCCACGAAAATATGGGTCAGATCCCCGGGCACCATGCCCGCGTCGGCCAGGGCCGCTTCGGCGGCCTTGAAGGCCAGGATCGAACAGGGCTCGTCATCCTGGGAAAAATGTCGGGTAAGGATGCCGGATCTGGTGCGGATCCATTCGTCGGTCGTGTCGACCATGCGCTCGAGATCCGCGTTGGTGACGACGGTCCGCGGCAAATACAAACCCAGGCCGGCGATGTGACACTGTAGAGACATGTGATTCCTCGTGGGCAAATGACGCGCGGTGGGATTCGACCCTAGGCCGAAGCCTCCTGCCGGAGCGTGGGCGACTGCCCGGTGCGCGAAAAAAGACTCAATTCCGTGTTGGCGTGCAGGCCGGCGATCAGTTGTTCGTTGGCCTTTTTTTCAACAAAGATGGCCGCCTGTTCCAGGGCGGTGGTGATGGCGCGGGCATTGGACGCCCCATGGCAGACGATGGCGATACCGTTCAGGCCAAGGATGGGCGCGCCGCCGTATTCGGCGTAGTCGATTTTTTTTCCGAAACGTTTGAACGCGGGTAGAGCGATGAGCGTGCCCAGGCGGGACCAGATGGATTTTTTGAGTTCCGTCTTGAGCATGGTGGCCAGGGCGGACCCCAAACCTTCGCTGAGCTTGAGAGCCACGTTGCCAACGAACCCGTCGCAAACAATGACGTCGGTTTCGCCGGCGAAAACGTCGCGACCCTCGACGTTGCCAACGAAATTGAGAGACGAACTTTTCAGCAGCTTGTAGGCTTCCTTGGTCAGGGTGTTGCCCTTGCCTTCTTCCTCGCCGATACTCAAAATCCCTACCCGGGGGCAGGGAATATCCAGGACATGCCGGGCCAGGACCTCGGCCATGAGGCCAAACTGGACTAGGTTGTAGGGCTTGCACTCGGCGTTGGCGCCGACATCGATGAGCACGACGGGCTTTTTGAGCGTCGGCAGGATGGAAGCCAGGGCAGGGCGGTCCACGCCATTGATGCGGCCCAAAATGAACATACCGCAGGCCAGGGCCGCCCCGGAATTTCCGGCGGTCACGACGCCATGGGCGCGACCTTCGCGCACCAGTCGGAACGCAACCTGGATCGAACTGTCCTTCTTGCGGCGCAGGATGTCGGAAGGTTTCTCGGCCATGCCCGCGATTTGGGTCGTGTGGATGATTTCAAGCTCCACGTCCCGATGGACATGCTTGTTCAGCTCCGACCGCAGAGATGGCTCGTCGCCCACCAGGATGATTTTGGCACCGGTCTCGCGGGCCGCTGCGAGAGAGCCCGGAACGTTGACTTCCGGGCCGAAATCTCCCCCCATGGCGTCCACGGCGAGGCAGATGTCTTTAGGCATCTGCGCCCTTGGTGTACTGACGTCCCTTGTATTTGCCGCAACTGGGGCAGATGCAGTGGGACAGAGTGGCTTCGCCGCATTCGCAGTAAACGACGTTGGGAATGGCGACGTGGTCATGGGACCGGCGCATGTTTCTTCTGGACTTGGATGTTTTCTTCTTGGGCAATGGCATGATGATACCTCTATGGCAAAAGGACTCTAGTTGGTTTTGATGTGAACGCTCCGCAATGCCTGCGCCAAGGGAGATTGGTTCTCCGTGGCGTCGCAGGTACACGGGTCCAGGTTCCTGTTTTTTCCGCAGTGCGGGCATAGCCCCAAACAATTTTCGGAGCAAAGAATTTTTTCCGGCACGGCCAGGAGGAATTCCTCCCAGAGCAGGGCCGCGACGTTCAGTTCCCAGCTCCCCTCGGAGCCGCGCAAGTGGGATCCCTCGTCGATATTGTCGACGTCCTCATGCGCTTCGAACAGATCGAAAGCGTGATCGAGATCCACGCGGGCGTCTTCGGAACAGCGGTGGCAGGCCGTGACGAAAGAGCCGGTCAAGCGTCCCTGAATCAGGAAGCCGCTGGACTGGGGGACGATGGTCAGGACGGCCGCGAACGGGACGAGGATTTCCGCCTCAAAACGGAACTCCCGCCACAGGGCGCGCCACATTTCCTGGTCATCAAAAGAAAATTCCCGACCGAGCGTCGGGATGTTTGTTAACGTGATCCAGTGTTCTACCATGTCCACCTCGAAAGCGAATGTGTATAGTTGGCGATTTTCCCTTGTCAAGGATTTTTGCTTGCCATTAGTTGGGGCGAGCTATATAAACGCGAATTCCTCTGGCGGCAAACCATGCTCATGGCCGGCAGGAAGGTCTCGGAGCTGCCAGGCCATGACAGCTGAGATATTTTAGCACTACTTAGGAGGACACTATGTCAAAGGTATGTGATATTTGTGGAAAAGGGCCCCAGGTTGGCAACAATGTCAGCCATGCCAACAACAAGAACAAGCGGCGCTTCATGCCCAATCTGCAGTCCGTGCGCGTTCAGCTCCAGTCTGGCGAAGTGAAGCGGCTCAAGGTTTGCACCCAGTGCATCCGTTCTGGCGCCGTGACCAAGCCGGTTGCCAACTAGTTTCCACGTTCTGATTTTTTTCAACAAAAAAGGCGATCCGAGAATCGCCTTTTTTGTTGTCCGCCGGATTATTTTTTTAGGGTGTGGTTGACGAATTCCCAGTTAACCAACCGGTCCAGGAAATCCTGGAGATAGTCGGCCCTGCGGTTTTGGTAATCCAGATAATAGGCGTGCTCCCAAACGTCGACTGTGAGAAGTGCCTTGGCCCCGTGAGCCATGGGCGTATCCGCGTTTCCGGTTTTCATGATTTCCAGCTTGCCGTTTTTTTCCACCAGCCAGGCCCAACCGCTGCCAAACTGTGTCATACCCGCTTCCTTGAAGGCTTTGGAAAAATTTTCATGGCTGCCAAAAGTCTGGGCAATGGCTTCCGCGATGGCTCCCGTGGGGGCTCCGCCTCCCCCTGGTTTCATGCATCGCCAATAAAAAGAGTGATTCCAGCTTTGGGCCGCGTTGTTGAAAATGGCGGTTCGGGCAGGATCGCCGGCCGTGGCGGCGATGATGTCCCGCAGGGTTTTGCCGTCAAGGTCCGTGCCCGCGATCAGCTTGTTGGTGTTGTCGATGTAGAGCTGGTGGTGTTTGCCATGGTGGAAATCGAACGTCTTGGCGCTGATACACGGGCTTAAGGCATCCTTGGCGTAGGGAAGATCCGGGAGCACGAAGATCATACAAGCCTCCTTGATGGATATGACGTTGATCCGATTCCCGCGCCGCCTCGCCGGCGGTGGCGGAAATGGGCGGGTTTGGCATTACGCTGAATCAATGAAAGCGCTCTGTCAACAGGGATGGAGAACTCAGTCGGGTCGTAGAGGATTTGAAAGAATCAATACAGACCAAATTTGGCCAGCCGACCGTCCAGCCCTCCGTTTTTTAATGGTTTTTTCCATTCGGGTCGCAGCCCGATGGATTTGAGCCAGGTACGGTCACCGAAATAGACATAGGCCGTGGAACCTGCGCAACGGCGTTTGAGATGATCCCCGAAGCGTTTGAACCAGGCCGCCATATCGTCATTTTTGCCCAGGCGCAGCCCATAGGGTGGGTTGCAGAGTATGGTCGTGCCCGCGAGATCGTCTCTGTCGAAAAAATCCCGGCGTCCGATGACCACCTCGTCGCCGCCCGGCAGGTTGGCCAGGTTGACGCGGGTTGCCTCCACCGCGCGCGGGTCGATGTCGCCGCCACGCAGGGGTGGAATGTCGGATTTTGGTGCGCATTCCTGGCGGACACGGGCCCACAGCTGGGCACTGAAATCCGGGAGGTGTTCGAAACCGAAACGCTGGCGCAGAAACGCGGCCGGAATATCCGCCCCGGCCATGAGGGCCTCGCACAGGATGGTGCCCGATCCGCACAGGGGGTCCACCAAGGCCGACTGGCCATCCCAACCGCTCATGCGGACAATGGCCGCAGCCACGGTCTCCTGCATGGGCGCGTCCACGCTTTGGGTCCGGTAGCCGCGTCGATGCAACGAACCGCCGGAAACATCCAGGCTGATGGTCGCCTTGTTTTCGTGGATGTGCAGGTGCAGCCACAGGTCCGGATTTCTGGGATCGACGTTTGGCCTGCGGCCGCCATGGTCGCGGAACCAGTCGGCCACGGCGTCCTTGAGCTTCAGGGCCGCGTATTGCGAATGGCCGATGGCGCTGGCCGAGACATTGGCGAAAATGGCGAAGGTTTGGTCGGGCCGCAGAAAATCGCTCCAACGGATGTCCCGGCCGCTTGCGTACAATGCCTGGTCCGAGGTGCACGCGAAGTGGGCCAGGGGCGCCAAGACCCTGGTGGCCAGTCGGGAACGGTGCACGACCCGGTACAGGCTGCCATGATCGGCGTGGAAGCGCACGAAGCGAAAGCCTCTGGCGCAGTCCGTGCCTCCGAGTTCCTCCAGTTCGGTCTGGAGGAGTTCTTCCAGGCCGTCGGCAACCTGGACTGTGTAAATATGGTCTTTTTGGTAGGCGTACATGAAAAGGCCCGGTCGAGCCGGGCCGGATGCTAGAGGGTCAGCGCTTTCGCGAAGCGGGCCAGGGTGCGCTCGCGCCCCAGGACGTCCATGGTTTCGAACAGGCCGGGACTCATGGTCGAGCCGGTGATGGCCACGCGGATGGGCTGGGCCAGGGCCTTGAACTTGAGTCCGGTTTCTTCCAGATAGGCGGCGGCCATGTCCTCCAGGCTCTTCTGGTCAAAGGACGGCAGGGACGCCATGCGTTCTGTCAGGACGCGGAGGTGCTCTTTGATTTCGGGCGTCAGGAATTTGGCCACGGCTGTCTGGTCATAGGGCAGGCTGGCCGCGTCGTGCAGGAAAAAAGCGGCCTGCTCGGCCATTTCCTTCAAGGTTTTGGCGCGGGGCTGATACAGGGGTACGATGGCTTCCAGATAGTCCCGCGCCGGCTCGAAATTCGTTCCGGATCGGATGAGCTCTTCCAGCAGCGCGGCCAAGCGAGGCACGTCGCCGGTTTTGATGAAATGACTGTTGGTCCAGTTGAGCTTGTCCATGTCAAAGACCGAGGCGGATTTGCCCAGGCCGGACAAGGAGAATTTTTCCAGGAGTTCGGCCATGGTGAAAAGTTCGTCGTCGCCGTGGGACCATCCCAGGCGGACCAGATAGCTGAGCATGGCCTCGGGCAGGTAGCCCATGTCCTTGTACATCATGACCGAAGTCGCGCCGTGGCGCTTGCTCATTTTCTTTTTGTCCGGTCCCAGGATCATGGGCACGTGGCCGAATTTGGGCAGGGGAAAGCCCAGGGCCTCATAAATGAGGATTTGCTTGGGCGTGTTGTTCTGGTGGTCGTCGCCCCGGATGACGTGGGTCACGCCCATGACCGCGTCGTCCACGACCACGGCCATCTGATAGATGGGCGAGCCGTCGGCGCGGCGGATGACGAAGTCGTCCATTTCCTGCACGTCCCAGGCGATGGGGCCCTTGATGAGGTCGTCAAAGACCACTTTTCCGGTCAGCGGGGTTTTGAAGCGGACCACCCGGCCCGGTCCGGGGCCCAGGCCCATCTCGCGGCACTTGCCGTTGTATTTGGGCTTGAGGCCGGCCGTGCGGGCTGCTTCGCGCATGGCCTCCACTTCTTCGGGTGTGCAGGAACAGTAATAGGCCTTGCCCGTTTCCAGAAGCTTGTCCACATAACTGTTGTACAGGTCGTTGCGTTCGCTTTGGAAGTACGGGCCTTCGTCGAAATCCAGACCCAGCCAGTGCATGGCGTCGATGATGGCGTCGGTCATGTCCTGGGTCGAGCGGGCCTGATCCGTGTCCTCGATGCGCAGGATGAACTTGCCGCCGTTTTGGCGGGCGTAGAGGTAGTTGAAGAGCGCGGTGCGGGCTCCGCCGATGTGCAGATAGCCCGTCGGGCTTGGAGGAAAACGGGTCACGATTGTGGTCATTGCTGCTCCAAAAAGAAGAGAGCGGCCGGGCCGCTCTGAAAATCGGGATAAGGTTACACGGCCTCCACGGCCTTGACGCCGGGGACCATCCGTTTGACGGCGCGTTCGATGCTGCTTTTGAGCGTCATCTGGGACATGGGGCAGCCGTGGCAGGCGCCGGTCAGTCGGACTTGCACGATGCCGTTTTTTAAAATGTCCACCAGTTCCACATCACCGCCATCGGCGCGTAGGATGGGACGCACCGATTCCAGGGCTTTTTCCACCTGTTCTCGCATGGCATGCTCCGGGGCTCGCGCATAGAAAAGCGCGTCGGCCCTTGTCAATCATTCTTCGAAAAGAAGACCGGCCAGAAGTTTTTCCGGATCGCGGCGCTCGGGCACCACATCGTGCGGAATTGTGTCGTCGTTCCATTCCTTGGAAACGTACAGGCCGCAATAGCAGGCGCCGAATTCTCGCACGTCCGCCTCGCGGTAGGTGCATGGGCAAAAGATGTCCTGATCCAGATCGCGCTTGCCCGAGGCCAGCCGACAGGGACAGGCCATGTAGCCGTAGCGATCGCGGTTGATGAGCAGACTTTCCAGCAGATCCAGGACAAATTGTTTGTCCTTGTTGAAATAGTAGCCCTTGGCTTCCTGCAGGGGACGTAGTTTGCCGTATAATTCTTCCGGGGTCATGATCTCTCCAGGGCGTCCTTGATCTGGTCCTGCTTGAAACCGACGATGGTTTCCTCATTAACGAGCAGGGTCGGGAAGGACAGTTTGGGGTTGATCTTCTTGATGGCCTCGATGATTTGCTTGCGCTCCTCGCCTTCGAGCTTGTCCACGAAAACACAGTCGTACTTGGCGCCGCAATCGTCGAGGTATTCCTTGGTCTTTTTGCAATGAATACACGTGCTCAGGGCGTATAGCGTGATGGATTTTCCGGTCATGAATCCTCCTTGTCATGGTGGGGGCGTTGAGATAGCCCTGGGGCCGTCTCGCGGATTGGAAATCTATAAAGATTAATCACGTCAACGTCCACGCCGGGCCGAAGCGCTTTTTTCAGGGAGAAGAACATGCGGGAAAATTTCTTGGTTTTTGGCTCACCCAGGATCGAGGAAGATGAAATCGACGAGGTCGTGGCCTGTCTGCGCAGCGGCTGGATCGGCACCGGCCCGCGCGTGGCCGAATTCGAGCGGCGTTTTGCCGCGTACAAGGGCGCCACGCATGCCGTGGCCGTCAATTCCTGCACGGCGGCCTTGCATCTGAGCATTTTGGCCGCCGGGATTGGCCCCGGTGACGAGGTCATCACCACGCCCCTGACCTTTTGCGCCTCGGTCAATGCCATCATCCACGCCGGGGCCACGCCTGTTTTGGCCGATGTGAACCCGCGCACCATGAACATTGATCCCGAGCAGGTCCGCCTCCGGATCAGCCCCCGTACCAAGGCTATTCTTCCCGTGCATTTCGCTGGTCGCGCCTGTGACATGGACTCCCTTTGCGTCTTGGCCGAGGAGCGTGGGCTGGCCCTCGTCGAGGACTGCGCCCATGCCATCGAGACCGAATACCATGGCCGCAAGGCAGGGTGTTTTGGAGACTTTGGCTGTTTCAGCTTTTACGTGACAAAGAATGTCATCACCGGGGAAGGCGGCCTGATCCTGGCCCGGAATCCGGAGCATGCCGCCCGGCTCAAGGTGTTGGCCCTGCACGGCATGTCCAGCGACGCCTGGAAGCGTTTTGGCGATGAAGGCTACAGGCATTACCTCGTGACCGAGGCCGGCTTCAAATACAATATGATGGATTTGCAGGCCGCCCTGGGGCTTGGGCAGCTGGAGAAGGTGGAGCGCCACTGGCGACGGCGGCGGGAAATTTGGGATCGGTACATGACGGCTCTGGCCGGTTTGCCCCTGACCCTGCCCGCTCCGGTTGAGCCGGACACCCGTCACGCCTTTCATTTGTTTAATATCCTGGTCGATGAACAGCGGGCCGGCGTGAGCCGCGACGCCTTTCTGACCGCCATGACGGCCCAAAAGATCGGGGTGGGTGTCCATTATCTGTCCCTGCCCGAGCATCCCTTCTATCAGACCCGGTTTGGGTGGAACCCGGACGAATACCCGCGTGCCCGCGATATTGGCCGGCAAACCGTCAGCCTGCCTTTGTCCGCGAAGCTGTCGGACGAGGACGTCGGGGATGTCATCCGGGCCGTGACCGAAATTCTGGGGTGATCAGACCACCAGTCTCGAATTTCGGCCGGCCCACCAACGTTCCAGTAAAAACAGGACAATGGCGGTCCAGACCGCGCCAAAACCAATCATCTGGGTGTGCGTGAACGCTTCGCCGTAGACCAGGACACCGATCAGAAATTGGATGCTTGGCGCGATGTATTGCAGAATGCCGATCATGTTCAGCGGGATGCGCTGGGCCGCCGAGGCGAACAGGACCAGGGGGCCGGTGGTGACCAGTCCCGCGCCCACGAGGAGCAGATCGCTTTCCAGTCCCGCCTGCGTAAAAGAACCCGTGCCACGCGCGGCGCACAGCCCCAGCCACGTCAGGGCCGGCGGCAATAAAAGCCCGGTTTCCAGGGTTAACCCTTCAAAAGCGCCCAGTGGCGCTTTTTTCTTGACCAGACCGTACAGGCTGAAGGTCACGGCCAGGCACAGCGCGATCCATGGCGGCTTCCCATGGGACCAGGTGAGATAGAGCACGCCCGACGCGGCCAGCATCAGCGGTATCCATTGCAGTCGCCGCAGTCGTTCGCGGAGAAACACCATCCCCAGAAGCACGGACAGCAGCGGATTGATGAAGTAGCCGAGGCTGGTTTCGACAATGTAGCCGGCGTTGACGCTCCAGACATAGACGCACCAATTCACGCCGATAAGCAGACTGGCCGCGATGTAGATTCTCCAAACGGCTGGGGACAGGCTGTGGCGCAGGGCCCGGAGCCTTTTTTTCACGGCCAGGAAGAGCGCCAGCACGACAAAGGACCAGACAATGCGGTGTCCAAGAAGTTGCAGCGTGGGGACGTGCGCCAGCAGTTTCCAGTAAACGGGCAGCAGTCCCCAGCTGGCGTAGGCGCCGATGGCGGCAAGAATACCTGTGTTCATAGATGGATTCCTTAGGGCCAGGTGATGTGTTTTTGGCCCAGTTGGCGCATTTGGGTTTGGACCCATTTGGCCCGGCTGTTCACATAGGATGACGGCTGTTTTGCGTGCAGACGTCTGGGGCTGGGCAGGACCGAGGCCAGGACGGCCGCCTCGCGTCGACTCAGTTTTTGTGGCGTTTTGCCAAAATACCGCTTGGCCGCCGCGCCCACGCCATAGGTTCCGTCTCCGAATTCCGCGACATTGAGATAGATTTCCAGAATCCGTGCCTTGGGCCAGACGACCTCGACGGCCAGGGTCAGGACCGCTTCGAATCCCTTGCGGACCAGGCTCCGGCCGGGCCACAGGAAGAGGTTCTTGACGGTTTGCTGGGTGATGGTGCTGGCCCCCCGCATGCGATCGTGGGTTTCGTTGTACTTCACGGCCCTGGCGATGGCGGTCAGATCGAAACCGAAATGGCGGGGAAAATTTTGGTCTTCGGCCGCGACCACGGCCAGGGCCACGTGCGTCGGGATGTCCGTCCTTGCGGTCCAGGTGTAGAGAATCGGGGGGCCGGGCTTGGTGGCCAGGAGTCGCTCCGCGTGGCGGATCAGCATGAACATGCTGGTTGGGGGTGGGGCCCAGCGCAGGGCCAGGATCAGTATCGCCGTGGCCAGCACCACATACGCGGCCATTCGGGCCGCGCGGCGGGACCAAGTCACGGCGCGCGTGGCCAAGGAGCGGCGCGCGACGCGTCGCGGAGAGGATGATCGGGGTGAGGGAGTGCGCGCCATGATGCCTGGATGGTCGAAGTGTCCGCCTGCTTGTGCGCCGGCCCGGAAGCGAAGTCAATCCGGGCTGGAATGTGACGGCGGGAGAACCGCGCTGGTCGCTGGTTCCGGCCCTGGCGTGGACGGCCAAGGCTCAGTCGTTGATGTCGAATCCCGGCTCGTCCGGCCGGAGTTGCGCGAAGGGTGTCGGCCGGCCCGTGAAAAAGCCCTGCACATAGGTGCAGCCTTTTTGACGCAGGAAGTCGAGCTGGAATTTGTCCTCGACCCCCTCGGCCACGATGGACAGGCCGAGCTTGCCGGCCAGGTTGATCAGCGCGTCCATCAGGGCCGCTGACTTTTGGTGTTCGGCCTGATCGGGCCCGATGCCCATGACAAAGCTGCGGTCGATTTTTAGGCAATCCAGGGGCAGGCTTTTCAGGTAGGAAATCGAGGAATAGCCCGTGCCAAAATCGTCGATGGCCATGGAGATGCCCATGGAGCGGAGCTGGTTCAGGCGGGTGGCGACAATTTCGATATCGTGCATGACCGCGCTTTCCGTGACTTCCAATTCCAGATGGGTTGCGGGGAAGCCGGTCGCGTCCAAGACCTGGCGGACCAGGTCGGGGAAATTTTCCTGCACGAACTGGATGGTCGAAACATTGACCGCCAGCTTCACGGACGTGTGTCCGGCCCGGCGCAGATCTTGGAACAGGGTGCAGGCCTGTTCCAGGACCCAGGTTCCCAGGCGGACGATGTGGCCGTTTTCCTCGGCGATGGGGATAAACACGGACGGCGGCACGTTGGTCCCATCCGGCCGGGTCCAGCGCAGCAGGGCTTCGTAGCCGGCCACGGACGCGGTGTCGGTTCGGAATTGGGGCTGAAAGACCAGGGTGAACTCCCCGTCGTCCAAGGCCTTGGCCATGTCATTTTCCAGTTCCAGTTTTTCCAGGAACAAATTCATGATGCCCCGGTCATGGAATTTGACGACATTACCGCCGCTTTTCTTGGCATGGTAAATGGCGATGTCCGCGTTTTGATGCAGCGTGACCGGGTCTTCGCCGTCGGTGGGATAGAGGCTGACACCCAGGCTGATGCCAAGGTTGATGCTGTAACTCTCCAGGTCGAACGGCTGGGTCATGATGTCGCGAATCCGCTCGCAGATGACCTTGATGTCCTCGTAATCGTCCAACGGGGCGGAGATGAGCATGAATTCATCGCCACCCATGCGGGCCAGGGTGTCCGTCTGGCGGATCACGCTTTTGATCCTGGCGGCCACCTCGCGCAGGACCTTGTCGCCAAAGGTGTGCCCCAGCAGGTCGTTGGTTTTTTTGAAACGGTCCAGGTCCATATAGACCAGAGCCCGTTTTTGGCCCAGCAGTTTGGCCTCGTGCAGGGCGTGTTCGAGTTTGTCCATGAACAAAAAGCGGTTGGGCAGGCCGGTCAGATTGTCGTGAAAGGCCTGATAGTGGAGCGCCGAGGACAAACGGTGGTTTTTGAGCGTGATGGCCGAGATTCCGGAGATGGTTTGGAGAATTTCGTCGTACAGATCGGGTTCTGGCCGGACCGTGTCCCGGGGAAGAAACAGGCAGATCAGGGTGTCCGGCGTGTCTTCATCGGTCAGGACGGGGAGCACGACCAGGGTTTCGTGGCCGCCGGGGTTTGGAATCAGGCTCATGTCGAATTCCAGGGGCTGGCGCGGGTCCGCGTCCAAGGTGTTGCCGATGGCCCTGGTCAGAGGGGCCGGGAAGATGAAGGATGTCCCGGCCGGGTTCTGGGTCGGGGTGGGTCGGGTGCATCGCCAGCCATCGGCGTCGCGGTTGGCCACGGCCAGATCGCTGCCGGGGATCTGGTGGGCGAGCAGGGTTTTGAGCCCGGCATGGAATTCCGTCATGTCCGCGTTTTGCAGCACGCGTTCAAAGATATGGTTGCGGTCCTGCTGAAGCTGGGAGCGCAGCTGGTCCGTGGTGATGTCCTGGATGGTGCCGCAGAGGGAAATCGGATGCCCGGCTCTGTCCCGGCGGATTTCCAGGGTGTGTCGGACGCTGCGCGGCTCGCCGGTTTTGCGGACGACATGGTGATCGAAGGTGCGGCCTTTCCCCGTGGTGCCGACCTGATGCATGATCTGCAGCACGAGAGCCTGTTCCTGGGCGGGGATGGAATCGAGGAATGGTAAAAAACTGTCCGTCGGGGACCACTCCGGGTTGCTGAACAACAACCGGAATTGTTCGGACGTGGTGATCCGGCCCGTGCTGAAATTTTTTTCCCAGTTACCGATTTTGGCCATCATCTGGGCCTGGGCCAGCAGGCGTTCGTTTTCCCTGGCCCGACCGAGGGTCTGGCTCGCCCGCCACATGTAGCGCACCCGCTGGACCAGGAGATACCAGTTCAGGGGCTTGGGCATGAAATCCGTGGCTCCGGCGGCATAGGCGGCCAGGATGGAATCGTGATCCTCGGCGCCGGTGATCATGAGGATGGGCGTGTCGGAATGGGTCGGAGTCTGGCGTAATTCCGAGCAAAGATCGATGCCATTACCGTCGGGGAGCTGGACATCCAGGAGGATGATGGCGGCGCGGAAGCGGCTCAGGATCAGACGCATATGGGCCGCGTCATGGGCCACGCTGACGCGGAAATGAGCCTGCTGCAACGCTTCCTGGGCCAGAAGCCCCACGGTGAGATCGTCGTCGACGATGAGGACATTGGGAGTGTCGTGTTCGGGCATGCCGCTGTGTTACCGTGCATCCCGGCGGGCCGCAATGGCTTCCCGGACGCGTTCGTATTCGCCCTTGATTTGGGCGTGGATATCCCGGGCTAGGTCCGCCGCGCCCTCCCTGGCCGCGTTTTCCAGATTCAGGGCCATGCCGCCCAGGGTCACCGCGCCGATATTATGGCTGGATGACTTGAGGGTGTGGGCGTTCTGGCGGACAAGGTCCAGATTGTCCGAGACCAGGGCTTGGTCGATGCCGGCCAGAAGGTCCGTTGTCGAGGATTCGTAGGCCATGAACAGCCGGTTCAGGAGGTCGGACGAGCCTTGGCGTTGCAGTGCCAGGAGGGATTCGAGGATGGTTGCGTCCAGGGTCGCGCCCTCGCCCTCGGGCGTTGGCTCCGGAGCGCGAGCCAGGGCTTTGGCCATGACCAGATCGGCGGACGAGACAAACTCGTCGGAGGTCGCGTCCGCTGGCGGCGGGGTGAATTCCTGGTGCCCGACGGGGGCCTGAATCCTGGCCTGGGCCGGTAGCCATTGCCGCAGGCAGCGGCGCAGGACGTCCAAGGAAAAGGGCTTGGCCACATAATCGTCCATGCCGCGTTGGAAACAGAGCAGCCGATCCCGACTGAGGGCGTGGGCGGTCAGGGCCACGATGGGAACGCGCCTTCCGGGGCGGTTGACCTGTTCCCATTCGCGGATTTTGGTCGTGGCCGTGTACCCGTCCATGATGGGCATCTGGCAGTCCATGAAAATCAGGTCGTAATGGGTCGATGTGGCTTTTTCCAGGCCGATGAGCCCATTGGCGGCCACGTCGATGGTCAACCCGAAGATTTCCAGGGCGCTGGCGGCCACTTTTTGGTTGACTTCGTTGTCTTCGACCAGGAGCACGCGGGCGTCGAAGAACTCGGTCATGCCCTCGGGTTCGACCGGAGTCTGCTCCGCGCCGCTGGCAATGTCCTGCAGCAGGTTGTGCATCTCGGACTGGCGCGGGGGCTTGGTGAGCACGAAATCCACGTCCGGGTCCGGTTCGGCCGCGGAGCCCGTCAGCAGGACGACCCGGCTCCCCGGACCGGCTTGGCCGCGCAGGGCCTGACCGATGTGCTTGCCGTCGGTCGCGAATTGTCCCTCGTCGATGAGAAAGAGCATGCGCCCGGATGCGGGCGGGGCGATCAGCAGCTCCTTGGTGGTCGCGTGATGGGCGGCCTGGATGCCGAACCGGCTCAGGATGTTGTCCATGGCTTGGCGGTACAGGGGGCTCAGGCCCACGGTCACGGCCCGGAGATCGGCCAGGGACGGGGCCGCGTCGCGTAGTCCCATGTCCTCGGGAAAGACAAAGGGGATGGTCACCGTGAACACGGTGCCCCGGCCTGGCTGGCTGTCCAGGTTGATGGCGCCTTCCAGCAGCGCGGTCAGCTGCTTGACGATGGCCAGTCCCAACCCCGTGCCGCCGTGGTGACGGGTCATGGTGTCGTCGGCCTGGGTAAACGGCGAAAAGATGCTGGCCTGGGCCTCGGGAAGAATGCCGATGCCCGTGTCCCGGACTTCGATCACGAGTCGTCCCTGGTTGCCATTGGTCTGACCCAATCGGGCCGACAGCACCACGCTGCCACCGGGGGTGAACTTGATCGCGTTGGCGACCAGGTTGAGCAGAATCTGGCGGATGCGGTCCGGGTCGCTTTGGATGAAGCGGGGTACTTCGGGGTGGATGATGGTCGCGATTTCCAGGGTTTTATCCCGGGCACTGGCGCTGAACACGCCAATACAGTTGTCGAGCAGGGTGTACAGGTTGAACGTGGACATGTTCAGGTCGAATTTTCCGGCCTCCAGCTTGGAAAAATCCAGAAGGTCGTTGATGATGCCCATCAGGTCCGAGCCGGATTGGCGCAGGGTCAGCAGCAGCTGGCGTTGCCGTTCGGACAGGGGGGATTTGGATAGGATTTCGGCGATCCCCAGGACGCCATTCATGGGGGTGCGGATTTCGTGGCTGATGTTGGCCAGGAATTGCATCTTGGCCTGGCTGGCCTCCTCGGCCCGGGCCTTGGCGGCGCGCAGTTCGGTGATGGTGTCCCGCAGTTCGGAGGTGCGGGCGCGGACGTTTTTTTCCAGTTGTTCGCGGTGCTGGCGCAGTTCCTGGTCTTGGTGCTCGATTTGATCGAGCATGGCGTTGAACCGCGTGGCCAGCGCGCCCAGTTCGTCGGTGCCGGCGGCGTGCGCCCGAATACCATAATCGCGTGTTTCGGCCACGGTGGTCATGGTCCGTTGCAGGGCCTCGATGGGCGCGGCGATGAAGCGCTGGGAATAGACCGACAGACCATAGGCGACCAGGGAACTGGCGAGCATGATGGCCGCGCTGATCAGCAAATAGGCGCGTAACCGCCGGATCAGTTCCGTCTGGGCGGAAACCAGGGTCACCGTGCCAAGGCGTTCCTTTTCGAGCATGATGGGGCTGTGAACGGTCAGGACGCGCCCGTCCCAGAAGCCGCCGGACGCGGTCTCCAAATCAATGCGCTGGGCTGGTTCCTCGCCACGCGCGATGGCGGCGAAGAGACGCCCTTGCTTGTCGTAAATGGCGGCCGAAACCAGGTTGCTTTCGGCGTTTAGGGATTCGAGGGTTTCGGTGGCCGCTTCCTTGTCCTGAAAAGACAGGCTGGCCATGCTGTTCAGGCCGATGATGCGGGCGATGGCCGAAGTCTCGTTTTCCGCGCTTTCACGGAACATGAGCAGTTCGTGACCGATGAACGCGGTCACGGCGAAGGCCAGGGCCGCGAAACCGGTCAGCATCATGAGCAGGATGGACTTGGTGCGTAGATTCATGATCATTCCCCCCGGACTTCCGAGGCCAGGCGGAGCAATCTGGAACTGATTTCCAGGCCGGACTGTCTCGCGCTGTTCAGATTGACGGCAAAACGGAGTTTGCCGCCCATGGTTTGGAGTTGGATGGTCGCCCCGTGATCGAGCGCCCTGTCCCAATCGCTGACCACGAGCATCGTCGAGCCGAGCTGCTTCCAGGTCGGGGGTGGGATGTCCGGGGCGCTGTCCTTGGAGATGAAGACGGCGTTGGCGCCCGTCAGATCGTCTGGCGTGACGCCGAGACGAATATCCAGGTTTTTGCCGTGGATCGAGGTCCCGGCCGCGTCCAGAAGCGCGTCATGAATTTTTTTGTCGCGCAGGATACGGACGTGCAGGGTCGTGGGATCGGCCGTGGCGGGCCATGTGGCGAATTTGAGGAAGTTGAAAAAATAGGCTGCCTGCACCTGGGCCAGGGGCTCCTCGGCCAGAATGGGCGCTGGGACGTGAACAAGCAGCGCGACAAGGAAAACGCGGATCAGCCAGCTCAACGGCATTTAGGAATCCATGCGCAGT